>NZ_VOZT01000050.1:0-23845 GCF_013419625.1 Acinetobacter sp. YH12070
TAAGATTAAAACGAGTTAATGTCATGGGGTGTTTGCTTTCAACGGGGAAACTGGTGACAAGTTGTTTACAAGAGTCAGTTACAAGCACTTGGTTTTATGCCTATTTAACTGGAATAGCTCAACAAGTAAAACAGACTTATAACCTTCCATTGGTTCTTATTGTTGATAATGCCTCGATTCATAGAAGTAAAAAGATGGCTGATTACAGAGAGCTACTTAAAAGTAACTTTTCGACGAATTTGTATTTTATTCCAGCTTATAGCCCTGAGTTAAATCGAATCGAGATGGTATGGAAGCAGATGAAATATTATTGGCGAGATTTTCAAGTCATGACAGCTGATAAAATAGAGCAATGGGTGGAGAGAGTATCAAACCAATTCGGAAAAGAATACATGTTTACTTTTTAATGACAGCTTATTTAGGAAGCCACACAATGTAATGGCCTGCGCAACGTATCAACTCCTGAAGCCTTGTTCCTTTGTGAAAGGTGGCATTATCCATAATCAATACACTGGTTTTTTTCAGCTTTGGCAATAAATCCTGTTCAATCCAGCATTCAAATACCTCGGTATTCACTGAACAATCAAATACTCCAACTGTAAGCAATCTATTTTCGATTAATGCGCCAATCGCATTGCTACAATTTTTTAACTGCCAGTTAAATTCAGCTTCAGCTCGCGCTCCTTTAGGGCTATAACTATGCGATCTCGTACTTTCGCTTTGAAAACCACTTTCATCGATATAAACCAGTGGTAATTGTTGTTCTAAACATTCAATCAAGTTCTGAAATTGCCGACGTTGATTTTGATCTGCTTTAGGGTGCTTTAACGTCTTTTTTTACGCGATATTCCTGCAGCATGTAGCGCATTAAATACTGCATGTGTACTGACACCAAAACGTTCTGCCCGTTCACTGATGTAATCATCGGGATATTGTTCAACATCATTCAATATTTGCTCTTTGCTAATTTTAGCTGGGCGACCAGGAATAGGTTTAGTTACAGTAGACTTTTTCCAATTCTGAATCGTCTGTATACAGACGTTAAAATGCTGTGCTGCTTTTCGCACAGACATTTTATCTCTAGTCATAATTTCTATGACTTTGTCTTTAAAATCTTTTGAATATCCCATGTTTCTATTGTTCTATATTTTTAAGTATTTGGCTATAGAGATAAATACGGGTTAAATATAGACAAAAAAGTTGTGCACATATCCTAAATTTTTTATGAGCATATCGAATTATGAAATTAAAAGGCTCAAAGTTACTTCATCGGGATGAAATTGAGGGTTTAATCAAAACTCGATTAAATAAAGTTTATTTTACGCCAAATTTAGAATCCATTTATCAGCCGCTCTACCGTGATGAAGCGGCGAAAGAATTTCGTTTTCGCGGGATCATTATTTTTCTCCTGTATGCCCTGTTATGTTCGGGGATTTATCAAGTGATCCCTGCGGGTCATGACGCAGTTTTATGGATTTCTCTGTACATTTGGGTGGGGATTATCATTCTGAGTGCATGGGTTTTATCTTTTATTCCGCGTTTAAACCCTTATTTTGATGCTTATACTTGTCTAGGTTCGATGTGCGCTGTTGCGATCACATTTATCATCATTACTATGATTGGTAATTATCACAATGATGCGCTATTACATGCTGCCATGATGTATGCCGTGGTCATCCTCTACGCCTTTGTTGGTATGCGTTTTTATACTGCCGTGGTTGCGGGTTGGTGCGGTGGCTTGATTGGATACATCATTACCAAAGCTTTTGATTTTCAAATTGACTGGACGTTCTTAAATCGTACCTATACCTATAGTAGCTTTCTGGGTATGGATTGCCTATGTAATCGACCGTCAACACCGTGAAAATTTCTTGCAAAATTGCATTATTGAACTGCATCAAAATGAGATGCAAAAGCAATCTGAACAATTGAAAAAAATGACAGAGCATGACCCACTGACTGGGCTAGCAAACCGTCGTCCGTTATAAGGAGCTTTAGAACAGCTATGGCATTATGCCCTACGTCATCAACAACCGTTAAGCATCATGATGATCGATATCGATTTTTTGAAAATTAAAATGATCATTTAGGACATCAGGCGGGTGATATCTGCCTGACCCAAATTGCAGAGGTCTTATCTCAAATTACCAATCGAAGTGGTGAGTTAGCTGCGCGCTACGGTGGAGAAGAGTTTTTACTCCTCTTTCCAATGTTAACTGAAGCTGAGATTGAGCCTTTGGCAGCAGATTTATTACACCGTATTCAATCTCTCGAACTTCCACATCCAGCCAGCCATATTTCAAAATTTGTGACGATTAGCATCGGTACGGCAACGATCATTCCATCTGAATCTGATCAAATTCAAAAATTTATATTGGCTGCCGATCAAGCACTTTGCCTTGCAAAAGGCAGTGGTCGTAACCAATATCGATTAGCTCAGGCTGAAGCGCAGTTAGATGTTTGAGTCAGTCTATCGCTTTGTGAATTTATCCATTGTTGAATTTACACACAGACTTTTTAGCGTTTATAAATAATATTTTGACTGCTTTTTTTACATGCAGACAAACCTTTTCTGGCATTTTCTTGTCACTTTTTTTGCTAGAATCAGCAACACGATTTGTTAACGTACACCTGTGGTTTTGAATGAAGAGACAATATAAATATAAGGACTTTTTCTAAATCCAATTTTCATCAAAACAGTGTCATTCGTTTAGCAGCGCACAAATTTTTATTTTAAGGTATTTCGTTTCATGCAAGCTGATAATTCCAAAGTTGACCTTTCAACCCTGACCCCGATGATGCAACAGTACATGTCAGTCAAAATGCAAAATCCGCATTCACTGATGTTTTATCGGATGGGTGATTTTTATGAGCTCTTTTTTGAAGATGCGCATAAAGCAGCAAAACTCTTAGGAATTACACTGACGCATCGTGGTAAAGCCAATGGTGAGCCCATTCCCATGGCAGGTGTCCCGTACCATGCAGCTGAAGGCTATTTAGCCCGCCTTGTAAAAAAAGGGGAAACGGTGGTGATCTGCGAGCAAATTGGTGAGGTAACAGGTAAAGGTCCAGTTGAGCGCGGCATTGTTCGTATCATTACCCCGGGGACATTAACGGATGATGCACTAATTGCCTCTCATCAAAGTTCAAATTTAGTCGCGATCTGCTTACAACAAAATCAAATCGGGATTGCTTTACTAGACCTCAGTGCAGGTATTTTCAAAGTTCAGCAAATGGACTATCAGCTGGAACAATTAGCAATCGAACTTTCACGTTTAATGCCGAGCGAAATTTTGATTGATGAAGATCTTATTGATCCGAATATTGTCGAGCAAATTAAACGTCAATTAGACTGCCCTGTCACTAAACGTCCAAACGTCGACTTCAATTTAAATAACGCACAAAAAACGCTGTGTGACCAATTTGCAGTTGCCACACTTTCAGGTTTTGGTATTGACCATTTACCTTTGGCGAAAGCTGCCGCAGCGGCTTTGATTCACTATGCAAAAGTGACTCAAAAAACTGCTTTACCACATATTCGCAGCATTCAACTCGAACAAAGTAGTGATTTTGTGGCGCTCGACCCCGTCACTCGTCGTAACTTAGAACTGATTGATCCCCTATTTGAACATGGTACTTCCCTGTTCCAACTAATCAATGATTGCCAAACTGCGATGGGCGGCCGCCTATTGAGTCGTACCTTGATGCAGCCTTTACGAGATACCGCTTTATTGGATGCACGTTTAGATGCATCACAAGCGATGCTGCAAGGCTATCATGAGTCTCCGATCCGCTTAGTTCTCAAAGAAATTGGCGATATTGAACGTGTGCTATCTCGTGTAGCTCTCGGCAGTGCTCGTCCACGAGACCTAGTTCAGTTACGTCAAACTTGTGCACAAATTCCCTATCTTCGACATGCACTTGAACCGATCATTCAGTCACACCAATCTAAGCTGATCGCTCAGTTAAATGATGAAATGGGTGATTTTCACGGCTTACATGAGCGTCTCATGTCTGCCATCGTAGAAAACCCGCCAGTGCTTTTACGTGATGGAAATGTGATTGCCGAGGGTTTCGACACTGAACTTGATGAACTACGTAAAATTCGTGACCATGCGGGACAATTCCTCATTGATCTCGAAATCAAAGAGCGTGAACAAACCGGAATTTCAACCTTAAAAATTGGTTATAACCGAGTTAGTGGTTACTATATTGAACTAACTCGCGCACAAGCTGAACAAGCACCTGATCATTATATTCGCCGCCAAACCCTTAAAAATGCTGAACGCTACATTACCCCTGAGTTGAAATCTTTTGAAGATAAGGTGCTTTCGAGTGAGTCACGTGCATTAGCGCGCGAAAAAATGCTCTTTGAGCTATTACTTGATGAGTTACGTGCAGATATTGGCAACTTACAAATGATGAGCGCCGCTATAGCGCAAATTGATTTACTGGCTAATTTTGCCCATCAAGCTCGATTACGAAATTGGTCACGTCCTGAATATAGCCCTGAAGTTGGGATCAAAATCAAAGCCGGACGTCACCCAGTTGTGGAATCTCTGAGCAAATCAGCATTTACTCCAAATGATACTAGTTTGGACTTTAATCACCGCATGGCGATTATCACAGGGCCAAATATGGGCGGTAAATCGACCTTTATGCGCCAAACTGCCTTAATCAGCTTATTGGCCTACTGTGGTAGCTTTGTCCCTGCCCAATCTGCCATTTTAGGGCCGATCGACCGGATATTTACCCGTATAGGATCTGCAGACGACTTGTCTACTGGTAAATCCACCTTCATGGTGGAAATGACTGAAACCTCTCAGATTCTTCATCATGCAACCAATCAATCACTGGTACTGATGGATGAAGTTGGGCGTGGTACGAGTACCTATGATGGCTTATCTTTGGCGTGGGCATGTGTACTCGATCTCACCCGTCGCATTAAATGTTTATGCCTATTTGCAACACATTATTTTGAGCTCACCGAGTTAGGCAAAGACGCCAATATTGATAACTATCATGTCACTGCCCGTGAGCTAAATGGCAACCTGATCTTACTGCATAAAGTTCAACAAGGTCCTGCGAGTCAAAGTCATGGTCTACAGGTGGCAAAGCTTGCAGGTATTCCTGCAGCTGTGATCAAAGAAGCGCAAAATCGCCTTCGTATATTAGAAACTCAGCAAAAACAGCAACTCAATACGGCTGTACAAACCGATCTATTCTCGGCACTCGCAGAGCCTGAAGTCATTGAACGCGTAGTTGAAGTTGAAAAAACATCACCCGTACTTGATGCCTTAGCAGATATTGATATCGATAACTTAAGTCCACGTGAAGCATTACAACAGCTTTACACTTTAAAGGATTTACTTAAGATCTAAATTGAGCAGAAGCGATAGATGAGATATGCAAAGAACACCAATGAAGGTGTTCTTTGCATTGACACCATTCAAACGCGTAAATTAGTGAATGTTTGCTATCTACTACTGCGGCTATTCAGCAATAAATTGATAAAAAATTAATGTTCTAAAATGTTTCATGCTTAAAATGCACATAAAAATATTGTTCGATAAACAGATGTAATTTAATTAGTTTTTGAGTATGATTCTCATTCATTGTGAAATTTACATAAATTGTTCAGTTTTTAGTGATTTTAACAGCACTGCATATAATAATTATCAATAAAAGGAATTGTTAGTTACCCTATTTTTTGCCTAAAATACACCATTAGTTTATTAGAACCATATTTTTTAGGTAGCTGTCGCCATGACCTTTGTTGTCACTGAAAACTGTATTAAATGTAAATATCAAGACTGCGTAGAAGTTTGCCCTGTTGACTGTTTCTATGAAGGTCCAAACTTCCTTGTTATTAATCCAGATGAATGTATCGACTGTGCGCTATGTGAACCTGAGTGTCCAGCTAACGCGATTTTCTCTGAAGATGAGTTACCTGAAGGTCAAGAAGTATTTATCGAACTTAATACTGAACTTTCTCAAAAATGGCCGAACATCACTCAAATTGGTGATCAACCTGCCGACCGTGAAGAATGGAACGGTAAAGCTGATAAATTACAATATCTTGAAAAGTAATTTTACGCTTTCATGAAAAGATCAGCACATGCTGATCTTTTTTTATACTTAAAGCACACATTTCATTGCAAATTATTCAAATTTTCTCAATCAAATTGGATTAAAATAGAACGAGTTTATAAATAATTGATTTCTATAATGAAGCATTTACTCAAGGGATTATTGTCCGTTGCAATATTCCCTCTTGTTTTCATTGGTTGTACAACTACACCACAAAAACAAGGTCACACTATTACAACTCCCGACGGTAAACGTATTTACATACCTCAAGAAAAAGTGACGACCATCAGACAAGCCCCGCCTAAAGTGGTGCCTTATGCCTACAATTCGTGGGTCGCGTCTGTCGATAATTTACGTCGCGTTCGAGACTATGAAGTCTTTTTAGAGAAAAATGGTGTAGGCAATATCATTCCTTCATTTGAGTTGATGCGTACTGCACGTGACTGGCAAAAATGTGGTCGCTCAGAATATATGGTACCTAACCGTGAATTATGGCAAAACCAAATTGCAACCTTACGTGTCTTTAAATATTTAGTAGCTGCCAATATCTTAACGGACTTTGAAGTGACATCGGTTTATCGTGATTTGCCTTTGAACCAGTGTGCCGGTGGTGCAAGTTCATCTCGTCACTTATACAACTCTGCGATTGATTTCCGTATTGGACCTGCGTACCCGCAGCCCGAAGACTACAGTTATATTGAAAATACCAAGTTCCGTTTATGCCAATTTTGGTCACAACACGGGCAGAGTCTCAATATGGGATTAGGTTTATATGCCAGCGGACAAATTCATATTGATACTCAAGGCTACCGTACTTGGGGGCCTGATCACTCAAGTCGCTCATCAATGTGTAATTACTAAAACATTACATCGTCATATCAAGACCTCTTCGGAGGTCTTTTTTGTACATAAAATATTCAAATATAGAACAATAAATTGCGATGTTGGTGGAAAGGTTTAAAATGCTTGCATCAATCACGAGGTGCGACAACATGCAACAAATGTGGACAGACATTGATGCTTACATCGATTCACATTTAATTCCTGAAGATCCAATATTGACCCAAACACTTCAACATACGGATGAACGTGGCTTTCCTGATCATCTTGCTGTAGCGGCTAATCAAGGCATGCTGCTTCAAATGTTAATCCAAATGAACAAGTGTAAACGCGTTTTAGAACTTGGAACTTTTGCAGCCTATAGCACCATGTGGTTAGCACGTGCCTTACCTGAAGATGGTTACATTCTGACCATTGAAGGTCGTGATACACATGCTGCCCTCGGTCAAGAAAATATTGATAATGCAAAGCTTGCACAAACGATAGAACTGAAATGTGGTCGTGCGGCAGATATTTTACGTGCCCTTCCTGAAGATACCGAACCTTTTGACTTTATTTTTGTCGATGCAGACAAACAGAGCTACCCTGAATATTTAGAATTAAGCTTAAATTTATCTCATTCAGGTACAGTGATTGTTTTAGACAATGTGATTCGTGCAGGTGAGATTCTGAATGCTGAAAACCATAAACCAAGCATTGAAGGTATTCGTGATATGTTCAAAGCTATGCAAAATCATCCGAAAATTTTATCCTGCACGGCACTCCAAACTGTAGGTTGTAAAGGTCATGATGGTTTTGCAATTGCAATCGTTAAATAATCTTAATCGAGGTGTTTTTTAGACATCTTGAGTAAAGGTATAAAAAATAATCAATACAGTATTTTATTTTCAAAACAATTACTTATAAACACTGCACACAGAGTTATCCACAATTTATGAGGATAACTCTGATTGTTTTTAAATCAACTCTGTTCGTTTGCTCAACTTATTTTACAACCAACAATGGAACACTCGAATTTCTGAAAATACTGGTGGTGATACTGCCCAAGAAGAACTGATGGATTTTACTGTGGCTAAAAGCGCCAAGTACGATTAACTGAATGCCATGCTCTTGTTGATAGTCCAGAATATTTTCCGAAACATCGCCATAACGGTATTCTGTCACCACATCGAGACCGGCATTGGTTAAATAATTTTTTGGATCATCCAAGATTTGTGGGTGATCTCCAACATAAACCAAATGACATTGTAAGAGTTTGAGTAGATCACTTTGTGCCACACGCTTCATTAACTCAACGCATTTAGGCGAATATTCATAGGCAAAAATAAAACGAGTCGGTGGTTTAAACGTTGGCCCTACAGTCATAACTGTACAACTTGCACCACGTATAAAGTTTTCAACATTACTACCAAGCGGCTTATTGCGCTCTGCTGAACGTTCACCCACGCGACCAATTAAAACAATATCGTCATCTTGCAACACATTAAAACTTTGCTCTAAGAAGTCGCCCTTTTCCTGAATATGGGTGGTTTGAATACCATGCTTATCTTGGATCATTTCAGAAATGTGTTTGAGCAAGTTATTACTATAATCTAACGCTAAATCACTTTGTTTTTGTTCTAACTCCGCGAGTTCTTTCAAGAGCATAGCATTACTTTCAAACCCAATCACTCCACTGATTTCACCTAAGTGATAACTTGCCGGATAGTAATCAAGTATTTGCAGTAAAACCAACTCACGGTGAGTTTGTTTAGCAACCCAAGCAGCAGCATCAGCTAGTGCATTAATGCATGGAGAAGAGTCGATACAGGCGATAACTCGTTTCATGATTAGCCCTCGTTTTATTATTGCTTGGCTATAAAATGTTGTTTGTTATTTTTAACTTATCACAACTCTGTTTCACTGTGCATGCATTTGTGTAAGCATAAAAACGATTTATGACCTATTTGGCGATTATTTATTCACGATATCGAATGAGTTTTGCAGGATTTCCCGCAATGATTGCACGCGCTTCGACATTTTTCGTCACCATACTGTTCATGCCGACCACAGCCTGCTCAGCAATGTGAATGCCATCCTTGATTCCAACATGCGCACCTAGCCAAACATCACGCTCTATCTCAATCCCTTGTGAACGTACAGCTTGTTGATAGATCGGTTGATTGACATCCATTCCATGATCAAAAGCGTATAAATGGCAATATGCCGCCATACGAACCTGATCGTGAATTTTGATGCCCACTCGCCCACCATCTATAATACAGTGATGATTGATCGCCACTTCATTACCAATTTCAATTGGGCCATGCAAAGTACAATCTGCTGCAATAAAGCTGTTATCTCCAATGACAATCTTACGTCCTGGTTCGGCAAAAATATGAGCCAATGGCGATATAAAACAGTTTTCACCAATTTCAACGGTTTCCATCGATTTGAGATAGTCTTGATATTCCTGTTGCCAAGCTTCGGCCCAACCACGATTTTTCGGTTTGAGTGACCAATACAACCAAGGCATATAATTTAGACGATGCTTATGTTGCTCTCGATATTTCAATAATGGATCTATTTCATTCATCTTCAGCAGCCTCTACGATATGCAGTTGTTCACGTCCGCGAGTTACATCTTGAATCTTTAACTGTAGCGGTTGGATTTGATGAATTTGCAATGATGCAAGTACATTTACACCTTGCGCTGTGTATTCTTCCTGAAATTCAATTTGCTGCTGATTGAGTTCATATTGGAAAATTGCCCACTCATTAAACTGACAACTAAATTGCACTTTTTTCTTCTCAATGAGTTCAATTTTTTCAGCCTGCAACAGACATTGACCGGCACAGCCACCATAGGCGCGTACCAAGCCCCCAGTCCCGAGCTTAATTCCACCATACCAACGATTAACCAAGACCAACACGTTGGTTAGGTCATTCCCTTCTATGGTTGCTAGAATGGGCCGACCTGCTGTGCCTGAAGGCTCACCATCATCATTAAAACGTACGGTATGTCCAATTTTCCATGCCCAACACTGATGTGTTGTTGAGATATCCTTATTGGCTTCGAGAAATTCTTTAACGGCTTGTTCATTTTCCACAGGAACTGCGATGGCTTGAAAACAACTTTTTTTAATGTCTTCTTCATATTCAAACTGTGCGGCGAGTGTAAATGGCATAACGTCTTTAGATCCTGTATCAAAGGACATTATAGCGTTTTTTGAAAGACTTACATCCACAAAAAAGCCTCCAAAACTGGAGGCTTGATTGGCACTGCGTTATTAACGTTCGCGAAGTGCTTCTTTGGCTTTATTGAATGGCTTGATTAAATATTCAAGTACAGTTTTCGAGCCGGTACGGATATCAACTGTCGCCACCATACCCGGAGTGATACTAAAACTTTTACCTTCTTTATTGCTTAATTTATCACTATCTGTACGGATATAAACACGATAATAGAACTGATCTTGTTTCACTTCATCACGTAACGTATCTGGTGAAATGACGGTCACTTTACCTTTTAGACCACCATAGATCGAATAGTCATATGCCGTAATTTTCACTAAGGCTTCTTGACCCGGACGAATAAAAGCAATATCTCGTGGTGAAATACGTGCTTCTACCAAAAGCTGTTCATCCAAAGGTACAATGGTCATCAATTTACCATTTTGCGGAATCACACCGCCCAATGTCATCACATCAATCTCTTTGACCACACCACGAACTGGAGATTTAAAAACGGTACGGCTGAGTGTATCCGATTTGCCTTTCACCACTTGTTGCTGCGATTCAATATCAGTATTGGCTTTCGACAATTCTTCCCGTGATTTCACCAAATATTGGTTACGGACATCATTTAACTGATTTTGTAAGTCATTCGCTGAACGCTTTAAACGAAGTACTTCAACTTCACTTGCTGCACCCTTAGCAACTAAAGGTTCAGTCATGGCCAATTCTTGTTGAACCAATACCAAAGCTTGTTTTAAGCCGGCAACAGATTCTTCCAAGTTTGCACGACGTGAATGATATAAAGCGGTTTCTTCCTTCACTAAAGTTGGAATCTTTTGAACATCTTCAGGAAAGGTTAATGGTGTACCATTCACTTCTGCACGTAAACGTGCTGCTGTCGCACGTGATGCCACAAGTAAAGACTCGGTTTCACCAACATTTGATGCGAAGCGTGTTGGATCAAGTTGCGCAAGGACTTGACCTTGTTCAACAATTTGACCTTCCTTCACATTCAACTTGGTTAAAATCCCTCCCTCAAGCGACTGAACAATTTGTTCTTTCGAAGATGGAATCACTTTACCTGTCCCTGTAGAGACTTCTTCTAATTTAAACAACCAAGCCCAAACTAAAAGGATTGCCAGACCAATCGTAATAATCCAAATGATTAAACTCGATTTCGGTAATGGTGGCTCTTTAAAGCTGACTTTGGTCGAGCGTTGTATTTCTTGTTTATTTTCACTCATGATTTAAGCCCCAGCTACTTTTTTCTGAGCATTCTGATTCAGAATTTGATCACGAGGCCCATCCATGACAATTTTACCTTCATTCACCACAATAATGCGGTCAACCAACTCAAGTACCGCACGGCGATGTGTTGCCACCACCATAGTTCGGTTTTGTAAATAACCTTTTAAATGATCGATCAACTGCTTCTCAGATACGTCATCAATGGCTGCTGTAGGTTCATCAAGCAATAGAATATTGGGTTGACGAATCAATAAGCGTGCAAGCAACAAAGCTTGGCGTTGACCGCCAGAGAAGCCTACACCACCTTCTAAAATGATATGGTCTAGCCCTTCTTTTTTCTCTTGAACAAAGTGAATTGCACCCGTAATTTTCAGTACTTCAATCAATTGTTCATCCGTAGCCAACGGAGCACCCAAGGTCAAGTTTTCACGAATCGTACCATAAAATAACTGTGCATTTTGGTTCAATAGCCCCATATCACGGCGTACATCTGCGGGGTCAATTAAAGACAGCTCAATCCCATCTAATTTAACTTTGCCTTGTACTGGCGTTTGCATACCCGATAACAATTGGAGTAGCGTCGACTTACCAGCACCGTTACGGCCCAAAATTGCGATTTTTTCTCCAGCCTTAATTTCCAGTTTTGGAATTAAAAGACTTGGACGTGGGTCATCTTCACCATACTTAAATGACACACCATTGAGTTCATAATGACCATTAATTGATGGTCGATGAATAAGATGAGAATAATCCGGTTGATCGACAGGTTTCTTCATGAGCTCATCCAGACCGGCTTTTGCCACTTTAGCCTGTTGTAAACGACCTAATACCCCTGCCAGTGCAGAAATCGGTGCCAACATTCGTGAAGACAAAATCGAACAAGCCACCAAAGCACCTGTGGTCATTTCACCTTTCATCACAGCAAAACAGCCGACAAGTACAACGATTGCAAATGTTAGACCCTGAATTTTTTGTGTCCATGCCGACATTAAGCCCACGATTTTACGTTGACGCATGCTGACATCAGCAGACACTTCATTCATGTGGTTCCATTGGTTTTGGAAGCGTGATTCCGCACGAAGTAATTTGATATCTTCCATGCCTTGCACAGATTCAACCAATAAGGCATTACGAATCGAAGACTCGCGCATGCCCATTTGTGCAAGTTTAGCCAATGGTTTTTGCGCCAAAATCCCTGGAATAATCATCAAAGGAACCACCAACAGCATGACCCAAAATAGATTGCCGCCAATTAACCAGAAGATGAACAGGAACAAGAAGAAAAACGGTAAGTCGGCAATCGCAGTAACAGTCGTCGAGGTGACCATTTCGCGTACCCCTTCTAATTCACGAATCTGTGAAATAAAAGTAC
Organism: Acinetobacter sp. YH12070; assembly: GCF_013419625.1. Lineage (NCBI taxonomy): Bacteria > Pseudomonadati > Pseudomonadota > Gammaproteobacteria > Moraxellales > Moraxellaceae > Acinetobacter > Acinetobacter sp. YH12070. The sequence goes on from NZ_VOZT01000050.1 coordinate 12,767, forward strand.
CTGTAGATTTTGAGCGTTCGCTATTTTTAATTCTTAATGCATGACCAAATACACGATCTGAAATTTTCAAATCGGCACGTTTACCAATAATATCCGACAAATAAATTCGTGAAACACGTAATGCAAACTCAAATATCGCTGCAATTAACACCCCACCCGCAAGTACCCATAAAGTCGGCACAGATTGAGATGGAATGACACGGTCGTACACATTCATTGAGAATAAAATGGTGGCTAGGGCCAAGATATTTGCCATTAATGAAGCAAACATAATGTCGATGTAGCGTTTCCAGTCTTTTAAAACGATCGACCAGAACCAATTTTTTTCAAACGGCTTGATGTATTCATCAACACGTGCATCGGGTACAGATGACTCTGGACGCAGAATATATATATTGCGAACGCCATGGCTCAATCGTTCAATAGAGAAGACTTGAGATAAACCTTCATCTCCGCTCAATTGGACACTGGCATTACCGTCTACGTCGATGCGTTCTACCACACCCACTTCACCACTGATAAACTCAACCAATACAGGTAAGCGCCATGGATTGAGCAGATTTATGTCGTATTTGTTTTTACGAACACTTAATCCAATTTGGCGTGCCATAACTGCGACCAGTTCATCGGCATTTTTGTGTTGATCCCAATCCAACTGCAACCGTATACGTTCTTCAGAGGGTTCAATTCGATAATGCTTTGCAATATTCAGAACCGCTTGTAGCCACGGTTGATAATTTATTGTATTACTCATGGCTGAACTTCAAACCCCTGAATAGATATATTATTAAGTTCATAGATATTTCGTGAACGCCCTGTCACTTGGATGTACTGTGCAAGTGCTGAGTAGATATCATATTGCGATGTCACAATTTCTTGTGCGGCACTATGTATGGCTTGCTCTGCATTCAGTAGATCGACAACCGTTCGAGTGCCTAATTTATATTGTTCTTGATACAGCTCTTTGGTTCTTACCGTTGTTTCACGGCGCTGCACCAATATCGACATTTGACGCTTTTTATTTTCGATTTGTTCACGAATCATTCGGACTTGATCAATCACATCCAAATACACTGTATTTACTTGTGCTTTTGCTGCTTCTTCTGCATAGCTTGCGGCACGTGTTTGCGCTGCAATTGCACCACCTTGGTAAAAATTACTGGTGGCTTCCAACATGATTGAATTATATAAACCATCATCTTCATCATTATTTGGATTACGGCCATTCACCGCCTGACTCAGACTGCCTTTGACATTGAGGGTTGGATAAGCACTTAATTTTGACTGTTGCTTTTGCAGTTTGGCAACTTGAACTCCAGCCTGTGCTTTCATCATGCTCGGAATCATCTTGAAGTCCGGATCCTCATATAAAGCCGCTGCAGTTAAGATCCGATCAGGTATCACCCAATTGATCTGACTTACATCAAAACCTAACAAGGTACGAAGTCGCTGTTGGTACTGTCGAAGTTGAGTTTCTTGCACAATTAAATTTGATTCCGCAGCTTCTAAATTTGACTTGGCTTGAATAGGGTCTGCTTGACTACTGATCCCTGCGGTTGCACGTAAATTAGCAATCTCAGCAATCCGACTCACACCGGCAATTTGCTGCTGCGCAATTTTAGCAACTTCTTGATATCGTTTAATGTTGATAATGGCATTTGCAACATCAAAAGAAACTTCATCTAAATTTACAAGTACATTAGCCTGCTCTTGTAACATTTTTGCTTCTTCGATACCGACAGCACTTTTGGTTTTACCAAAGTCATATAACATCTGCGTCGCATTTAAAGATACCGACTGACGTCCACGCTCGCCTTTAGTCAGATCTGCAGTGCTCAATCCACCTGAAATTTGGGGATAATATGCAGCATTCGCTAGGTCAATATTAGCGTTTTGCGATGCGACTGTAGCAATACTTTGTGTGATTTCTGGACGTCTTTGGACGGCGATATGTATCGCATCAATAAAACTTAGATTCTTCGCTACTGTGTTTGGATTATAGCTGCCTTGTTGTGTTCGACCATAAGCAACGGCTGGCATTTCTTGGACACGTGAGGTATCTAAATTATATTTACTGAGTTCGGTGATGTTAATTTTTTCGGCAGAAGGTTTAGGCTTATTAGGTAAAAAAATCTTATCTAATGTCTTTTGAATGGTACTTTGTGCAGTGCTAGTATCTGCTGCATACACTGAACCAATGGAAAAGGGTAATAATAATATACAAAAGAAATTACACTTATTTTTACGCGGACGCCCAACTTCTGGACCATTCATCTTTCGTAATCGCATGATTTTTGCAGGTCGTATTTTTAGTTTAAAGTATACTGAATTCTTGTTAATTTTTTAGATTAATCGCTCAGTTTTTGTCATTTCAGACAATAACATAAACCCGCTGAATGAAACTAGCGCCATTCAACGGGAAATTTCTTATATTATTCAATTAAACGATAAAATCATCACCAAGATAAACTTTACGTACCGTTTCATCTGCAAGGACTTCTTCTGGAGTACCTTCTGCAATCACTGAACCTTCGCTCACGATATAAGCATGCTCACAAATCGCAAGGGTTTCACGCACATTATGATCTGTAATTAATACGCCAATACCACGATCTTTCAATGTTCGGATAATGTCTTTAATATCACCCACTGAAATAGGATCGACCCCTGCAAAAGGTTCATCTAGCAACATAAATTTAGGGTCTGCCGCTAACGCACGCGCGATTTCCGCACGACGACGCTCACCACCCGACACACTCATACCAAGAGAATCTTTGATGTGTGTGATTTTAAAGTCGGCAAGCAATTCCGTTAAACGTTGCTGACGTTGTTGCTTATTTAGATCTTTACGGGTTTCTAAAATCGACATGATATTTTCAGAAATGGTTAATTTTCTAAAAATAGATGCTTCTTGAGGTAGATAACCAATACCTTTACGTGCGCGCTCATGCATTGCTAAGTCAGACAAATCAAGATCATCTAAATGAATCTCACCTTTATCCATACGCACTAGACCAACGACCATATAGAAACTTGTGGTTTTACCTGCACCATTTGGACCAAGTAAACCCACAATTTGACCACTTTGCATGCTAAAGGACACATCCTTTACCACCCAACGCTTGCTGTAGTTTTTGGCTAAATGTTTAATACATAAAGTTTGAACTTGCGAGGTTTGCTCCATTAATCACGTGCTCCTGGGAAGGACTTAGTGCTTGACGGTGGAATTACGATCTGTACACGACCCGAAGAAGATCCAGATTTATTTGGTGTACCCTCAGCAACGATGTCACCTTTATTCATACTGTATTTCAGGCTATTACCCCGAATACTTGCACCATCTTGTTGTAACAAAGCACCACCTGTCATGGTGATAATACCCGTTTCAGCATTGTAGACAATTTTCTGAGCTTGGCCTTTTGCATAGCCTTTGGCAGGGTCAGTTTTTTGTTGGAAATGTGCTGGCCCACCCGTTGCTGTAATCGTACTGATCTCTTTTTTGCTGTTTAAGTTCGCAACGATTGAGTTTGCCTGAAGCTTCATCGAACCCTGTTCAATGATGACATTACCGGTATACGTCGTAATCCCGGTTTTTTCGTTAAATGTTGCACGATCGGCAACCAATGAAATCGGTTGATTACGATCTGAAGGCAAAGCAAAAGCTGCAACCGAACATATCGCCAGTGAACCGAGTAGCACTGTACGTTTTAGGAAAGTTTTTGCAGTTTTTCGATTAAAATTATGGTTCATACTTTCCTCGAATATTAAAAAATTCGTATTGACCGTCGTTTAAATTTGCTTTTAAACCTTGGCTGACAAATTCGGCTTGTGGTGAAATCACCGTTACAGTCTTGTCCGTTTCTATTTCACGCAGTTTTGGAAAAGCAGTCAGTTCCTCAGTACGAAATTCCATTTGCCCTTCACGCATCAATTTTGTCGCAACCACATTGTCACTCAGTACGACTTTTTGGTTATCGTCCATACCATTGGCTTGTTTGGCAAAGAATGTGGCATCGACAGCACCGTCTTGATAGGTCGATGCTTTCAGATTGACCAAATGAGAAGTTTGCTTTTGCAAATCCTGCTCAAGTCGATCGACTTGCGCACGAATATGCAATTTTCCCTGTTCATCAGTCTGTGTCAGGTTAATGTTTTCAGCTGAGTAAGTCATACTTTTCGAAGAGTCTGCCTGAAGCTTATTACCCTTTCCACCGAAATAGTAAAAACCACCGCTTACTGCAGCAATGACCACAGCTGTCACGTATAAAACTTTAGTATCCATAAGCGGAGATTCAATCCAATGACTGCATCAATTTATTAATAAGGTGCACTTGCATATTTTTCAAGTAGTTCCTGGTATACACCTTTAGAAACTAAAAGCATATCGCAGATTTCACGAACAGCACCACGTCCACCCATCGCCTGCGTAACAAGATCTGCACGGCGACGTACTTCTAAATGTCCATTTGGTACGGTCACTTTCATCCCCGCAATAGCAAAGGCTGAAAGATCGGGCCAGTCATCGCCCATATATAGGCAATCTGAAGGATCAATACCGAACTGTGCGCAGGCTTCAGTCAAGGCAACGCCTTTATCTTCACGACCTTGAAAAACCAAGTCCACACCTAAGTCAGACATGCGTTTTTCAACAATATTACTTTTACGGCCAGTAATAATAATGACTTTGATACCCGCTTTTTGCACCAACTTCATGCCCAAGCCATCACGAATATCAAAAGATTTGATTTCATCGCCACTATTGGTCAACGTTACAAATCCATCACTTAAAATTCCATCTACATCCAGTACCAGTGCTTCTATGTGACGCGCTTGTTCTAGCAATACATACGATGCCATTTTCTTAATTTACCCCAGCCTGAATCAGATCATGCATGCTGATAATCCCAATCACTTTATTGGCATTATCAACAACTACAAATTGTGTAATTTTCTTTTCGTTCATACGTTCTAAAGCATGTACCGCACGTTCTTCTTGTGAAATGGTCAAAGGATTTTTAATCATCACTTCTGAGACTTTCATATTCACATCAAAGCCTTGCTGTTTATCAATCAAACGACGTAAATCACCATCGGTAAAAATGCCCAATAAGGTATCGTTTTCATCGACGATCGTGGTGAGACCCAAACGTTTATTTGAAATTTCGTACAGGACTTTATTCATTGGTGTCTCTGGCGACACTTTGGGTAAGTCTTCACCTGTATGCATAAGATGTTTTACATGCAATAACAAACGCTTACCCAACGCTCCAGCAGGATGAGAACGTGCGAAATCATCTGAGGTAAAGCCACGTGCATCCAATAATGCAACTGCAAGGGCATCACCTAAGGCTAATGTTGCAGTGGTACTTGAAGTCGGTGCTAGCCCCAAAGGGCAAGCTTCTTGAATATTGCCCAAGGTCAATGCGACATCGGCATTTTGTGGCATGGGACCTTTATTGTCGCCACTCATGGTAATTAGAGGAATGCCCAAATGTTTAATCAACGGCATGAGCATCATAATTTCATCACTCTTACCTGAGTTTGAAATTGCAATGAGCACATCACCTTTTACCAACATGCCCAAATCACCATGTCCAGCTTCACCCGGATGCATGAAGAAAGATGGTGTACCTGTCGAGGCAAACGTAGCGGCCATTTTACGACCGATATGACCCGATTTACCCATACCAGTAATCACTAAACGCCCTTTGCACTGTAAAATGATTTCGCAGGCTTGGCTAAAACGATCATCTATTTGCGTCGCTAATACTTGTAAAGCATGCTCTTCAATACGCAAAGTTTCTAATGCGACTTTCTGAAAATCGACTTGATTCGGCATATTTGGTGGATTCAAAGTTGTTATACCTTAAGCCGTGAGAGGTGCGCTCTCACTTTCAAAATAAAAAATTTTCACAATTTTATCATATCTATGCAAATAGCACGTTTCCAAATGTATAAGAATTCATGAATTATGCAGAAAAGATGCATTTCTTCATTTTTATCTTACGGACAGATAAATTGAATTCAGCACTCGAATGAGATTCAGCCCGAACCCAATGAGCCTTCTACGCTATTTTTAGCAACGCAAAGACATCAATCATTAAAAAATATCTGCTTTTTTGGGTTTTAACTTTATGAAAAAAAATGCTTAGGTTAAGATGAGCCATCTTTTGGTAGAAACAATTTGAAGAGCTATGCAACCTTTTGTTCTATATAACTCAGAGCAACGTAAAAAAGTAGAATTCGTACCTCGTAAAGAAGGACATATCGACATGTATGTCTGTGGAATGACCGTGTATGACTACTGTCATATTGGTCATGCTCGAGTTATGGTTGCATTCGACTACATTATCCGTTTCCTGCGCAGTCAGGGCTGGAACGTTAAATACGTTCGCAATATTACCGATATTGACGACAAAATCATTGCCCGTGCCAATGAAAATGGCGAAAGCATTACTGCTTTAACCGATCGCTTTATCAAGGCCATGAACGAAGATGCTGCCAATTTAGGTTGTGCAGCACCTGATGAAGCACCACGTGCAACAGACTATATCGATCAAATGCAGAATATGATTGGTAGCTTGGTTAACAAAGGTACAGCATATCCATCTGCAAATGGCGATGTTTATTTTGAAGTTGAAAAGTTTGCCAAATATGGTCGTCTTTCGGGTCGTAAACTTGACGACATGCAGGCTGGTGCTTCTGAACGTGTTGATGTAGAAGTAGAAAAGAAACATCCTTTTGACTTCGTACTTTGGAAACATGCCAAAGAAAATGAACCTTCTTGGGCTTCACCTTGGGGTAATGGCCGTCCGGGCTGGCATATTGAATGTTCAGCGATGTCGACCTGCTGCTTAGGCAACCATTTTGATATTCATGGTGGCGGTTCAGACTTAACTTTCCCGCATCATGAAAATGAAATTGCGCAATCTGAGGCATCTACTGGCGAACAGTATGTTAATTACTGGATGCATGTCGGCTTTATTAATGTCGATGGCGAAAAAATGTCGAAGTCTTTAGGTAACTTCTTCACTATTCGTGATGTGATGGATAAATTCCACCCTGAAGTGATTCGCTTCTTTATTGTGTCATCACATTACCGTAGCCCAGTAAACTTCTCTGACACTGCTTTAAAAGAAGCGAAAAATACCCTTTCCCGTTTCTATCATTCATTTAAAGCTTATCAGCAAGTCTATGGTGAAAAAACCGTAGAAACTTTGGATGATGCTTTAGTTGAGCGCTTTAATGCCGCTATGCGTGATGATTTCAACACCGCAGAAGCAATTGCGGTATTGTTTGAAGTCAACAAAGAATTGAACCGTGCCGTAAAAGATGAAAATGCTGAACAAGCGGCTGTGTATTATTCGACATTGCGTCACTTAACCAATATTTTAGGTTTGGTTCAGCATAATGTTGATGAATTCTTAAAATCAGATATTGGTCAGGAAGCTCTAGGTCTCTCTGAAGAGCAAATTGAAGATTTAATTCAACAACGTAAAGATGCGAAAAAGGCCAAAGAATTTGCCAAAGCAGATGAAATTCGTCAATCTTTATTAGATCAAGGTGTTGTCCTTGAAGATACTCGTCAAGGTACTATTTGGCGCCGTGCTGATTAATTAAGCAAACAGAAGCATAGAGAGTTGACAGTTGTGTAAAATTCTCTATAATTCACCTCATTGCGGGAATAGCTCAGTTGGTAGAGCATAACCTTGCCAAGGTTGGGGTCGGGAGTTCGAGTCTCCTTTCCCGCTCCAGAATACGAAAAACCCTCATCGAAAGATGAGGGTTTTTTTATGTCTAAATCTTTCTTCAATGGCTTATTTTTAGATTTATTTACTCATGTTATGCACATAAAAGTAATTTCGCATTTAGGGATTGAATAAAGAGATTAGCCTTCGGCTGGAGGTACTCTTACGAAACGTTGTTTTTCATTCGGCAAAATGAGATGCGAAGCTTCGCAAGGAAACCATCTTGCGGTGCAATGCACCTCACCAACAAAACTCGTTCACTACCGTCAAATTATTCAACGTATCGCAAAAACATTTTTGATTAGAAGTCGTCCTGTCTCAAACAATTGCGCATGACATTATCGCGTATCTTTATTATTTGAAGCAAAGTACGCTTCTGATGTTACTGCGTCACCTCAGTTATTTATTATATTGTAGCGACGTTAATAGGCCTTAATTTTCCCCAACGAATAAGGCTTCCCCTATTGCCACACTACCTTTCACCTACCTGTTAAAAAATAATCTGATGAAATGCTCATCTCGCCAATTTTCCTCAATTTTTCTCCATAATTTTCCGTTATTCTTTGCCAAAATTACATTTGGACAACCAAATAATGCACGGCGCGCACACTACACTCAAACTGACCAGCTTAAGTTACGCATTACTTACGATCTCAACATCAATTTGGGCCGCAGATACTGTTCAAAATCCGCAAGAATCTGTAGCAGTTCAGCAAATGGAAGCTTTAACATTTGAAGTTCCGACAGCAAGCACTAAGCCCAAAGACCCAGATATCAGTGCTGTCGCAAAAACCATTGTAAGCCGTGATGAAATGTTGAAATTTGGCGATCAGTCAATCAATGATGCGCTGCGTCGTGCTGCAGGGTTTCAACTGCCTGGTGCTGGTGGTGGTCCACGTGGTGGTGCAGGTGCTGGCGGCATGCGTTTTCGTGGTGGTGGCGCACCCGTGTTCTTAATCAATGGTGAACCTGTACAGGGTGGTCCTCGCGGCGGCATGTCAGTTGTTGATAGCATTACACCCGAAATGATCGAACGCCTTGAAATCACAAAACAACCGAGCGTCGCTCAAGGCTCGGTTGCATCATCTGCAGTCATCAATATTATTTTAAAAGAACCATTGAATGGCACGCGCTTGAGTGGATCTGTACGTGCTGGTTATGGCCTAACCAAATCAAATACACGTGAAGAAGAACGTACAAATTTAAACTTTCAAATGGATGGCCGCTCGGACCCTTGGATCTATAGTTTATCTGGGAGCCAAATGTGGAATGATTCAGATACACTCACCCGTACACAAGATGCAACAGGAACGAAAACCCAGAAACGCATCACCAATCGTACTTCACAGATGTTAACTCCTCGTGTTGAATATCAGCTTGATGATCAACAAAAACTGGTCGCTGAAATGTTTTATCGCAACAATGAAAGCGAAGGTTCAAGTGGCTCCCAAGTCCAAAAAGATAAAAATGACAGCATTCGACTCAACACACGATATGAGCGTAAAGACCAAGGAAATTCAGACAAAATTCGCTTATCAATCGAGCAGCAAAATGAAACGGAATTAACAGAGTATAGAAATTCTCAATCATATATTGATGAACAAATTAATGAATATGGTTTAGGCTACGACGGTGTCCGTAAGTTTGACTCAAAACGCCAAATAAAATTTGGTACTGATCTACGTAGCAATGAACTTGAAAGCAATATTGCAGAGACCTTAGATGAACAATTGTATGCTGCCTATGTTGAAGGAAGTTGGAAATATACGCCGCGCCAAACCTTAACTTTAGGTGTACGCCAAGAGTGGATTGATCGTTCAGGTTTAGTGGATTATCAAGAGCAGCATTTGAGTCCTGTATTAGCACACCGTTTTGACTTTAATGACCAATGGTCACTTCAAACCAATTTGAGTCAGGCTTTTAAAAACCCACGTAGCAATCAATTGATGCCGACTGTTTCAGTTTCTACAGATAGCGATGCAGGGACACTAAACAACCCTGACCGTGGTGGTAATCCAGACTTACGGCCTGAAACCATTAATGCTTACGAAACAACCTTAGGCTATAACACTCCTGCTGGCGGTATAAATATCACTGCCTATTATCGAGAGATTAATGACTATATCGAAAAATCGATCCTGTCAGAAAATGCTACAGGTGGTCGTTGTGAAACAGGAAATACCGATTGCCGTTTTGTCGAACGTCCATATAACCAAGACAGTGCAACTACTTATGGTGTGGAAATTGCTGGACGTTATGCACTGAAGCAAACGGAGAATGGTCATTCATTTATGTTGAATGCTCAGCTTTCAACTATACGTGCAAAAATTGAAGAAACTGACGCCTCTGATCGTTTGGCAAGCGATGTTGCACCTTATACCGCTAGTGCTGGCTTATCTTATAACTATCAACCGTGGCGTATTGCAACAAGTGTGAACCTCAATTACACCCCTGAATATACACGTGCACTGAGTAACGAACCGTACAATCGCACCAGCAATGAACGTGTTAACATGGATGTGAGTTTTACTAAACGCTTTGATCAAAATTGGTCTGCATCGGTGAATGCACGTAATATTCTCAGCTCAGATTATAAAGAAGTGTTAAAAGAACAAAGTTCTGGCGCGCTATACCAATCTCGTATCAATGAAGCAATTCCAAGCTTTATGTTTACCTTAGAAAAGAAATTCTAAACCGTTTCTAATAGACTTCTAAGAGATTCAATATAAAAAACCGATACGGATATGTATCGGTTTTTTATGCGTACACGACCGCAAACTAGCGCTCAATTGCCTTCAGCATTTTCGCAATTTTTAGGGTATGTTCCTTCTGTCCTTTTTTTTCTAAGACTTTTTGCTCAACCCACCATAAATATTCAAAAATTTCTGATTCACTTGAATCCTCTTGAATTAATTTAAAAATATTGGGCAAATAATCATCATACTCATCACGCAAAGCAGGAATACGGCGAATCCCTAACGGGTCCCATTCCTTTAATAAAATTTTATGTATCGCATGCAAGAGACTGGCATCTCGATTATGTTTTGACTGCATACAAGTTCCCTGGCTTATATTTTTTTACTTTTAAAATCAGTTATCTAATTATGTGATGATATTAAAAGAAAAATGAACTGTTGTTTGTCGAAGATTTCATCATACGCATCTCTAAACGCTTTTCCATTGGTTTTTCATCTTTTTTTTATACTATAGCCAAATCCTAAAAACTATAGAACAATAGAGATATGGGATATTCAAAAGATTTTAAAGATAAAGTCATAGAAATTATGATTCGAGATGAAATGTCTGTGCGAAAAGCAGCACAGCATTTTAA
>NZ_VOZT01000051.1:0-23527 GCF_013419625.1 Acinetobacter sp. YH12070
TCATATTAAGCTTTACGAGGGCGTTGTATCGTCTGACGAGACGTGTATCAAGATGGGAGATATTAAATTGAAGAGCATGCTCTTCAATTTAACCCAAAACTTGGGATTTGTGTAGATACCTATGCCTCAGGGGAGGGGAGCTAAAAAAGCAAAAAAACTGTAAGTGAATGCAATTAAAGTGAAAAATTGTCTGATTTTTTTTCAATTCTCATAGATTAATAATAAAACTAGTTTAAACTTTTAAAATAGTAGAAAAAAACAATCATACGCCTGTTGAAAAAAAGTAAATTACCTTTCACGGTCATGCGTTTGTGATTACAATTGTTTGCTTAAAATCGAATATCATTAGCCTCTTTTTAGAATTGAAGAATTAGACAGTGACCGAAGTAACGCAAGTAAAGCCGAAACATGTCATGATGATGGCTGCCGGAACCGGTGGTCACGTCTTTCCAGCGCTCGCTGTTGCCAAAGAGTTGCAACAACAAGGCTGTGAAGTTTCTTGGCTCGCAACGCCAACAGGCATGGAAAATCGCCTGCTTAAAAATCATAATATTCCAATTTATCAAATTGATATCCAAGGCGTACGCGGCAATGGAGTCGTGCGTAAGCTGATGGCACCGTTTAAAATTCTCAAAGCTACTTTGAGTGCCATGCGTTATATGAAACAACTCAAAGTTGATGCAGTTGCAGGCTTTGGGGGTTACGTGGCTGGACCGGGTGGTTTGGCGGCTCGTGCATTGGGTATTCCGGTTATTATCCATGAACAAAATGCGGTGGCAGGTTTTACCAATATGCAATTATCGCGTGTGGCGAAAACGGTGTGTCAGGCATTTCCAAATACTTTTCCAGCTCAAGATAAAATCGTGACCACAGGCAATCCTGTACGGAAGGAAATTACAGAAATTTTAAATCCGTCATGGCGTTACCAAGAGCGTGAAAAAGCTGGTTTGCCATTACGGGTTTTAATTGTGGGCGGCTCATTGGGTGCACGTGCCTTAAATGAATGTGTGCCAGCTGCCTTACAGCAATTAGAACAGCCCCTGAGTGTATATCACCAGTGTGGTCAAAATAATGCTGAAAGCACATTGGCTCGTTATGCAAATGCACCTGAACATATGCAAGTTGAAGTTCAGCCGTTTATTGAAGATATGGCAGCAGCCTATTCTGCAGCGGATTTGATTATCTGCCGTGCTGGTGCGCTAACCGTCACTGAAATTGCGACAGCAGGTGTAGCAGCCGTGTTTGTTCCTCTGCCAAGTGCAGTGGATGACCATCAAACTGCAAATGCAGGGTTCTTGGCCAATATCAATGCCGCAAAAATTTGCCCACAAGCGGACATGACCGCAGAAAGTTTAACAGCGTTGTTGAAGCCGCTGATGAATCGCCAACGACTTATGGAAATGGCGGTTAAGGCTCGACAACAGGCACAACCCGATGCGACACAGCACGTGGTTGGTTTAATTCAAGATTTGTAAAATTCGAGTAATCTATGTCTCCATCAACGCCTGCCGATCAAGCGAAAAAGCTCATTAAAGTGCCAGAAATGCGCCGTATTAAACACATCCATTTTATTGGGATTGGTGGTGCGGGCATGTGCGGTATTGCCGAAGTATTGAAAAACCAAGGCTATAAAGTTTCAGGTTCAGATATTAAAGCGTCGAAAACCACGGCTCAGCTTGAAGAAAACGGCATTCAAGTTTTCATCGGTCATGCTGCTGAAAATATTCAAGGCGCCAATGTAATCGTGGTATCAACAGCTATTGATTCTGAAAACCCAGAAGTGAAAGCGGCGATTGAAACCCGTACACCTGTCGTGCGTCGTGCAGAAATGTTGGGTGAATTAATGCGTTACCGTCATGGTATTGCCGTTGCGGGGACGCATGGTAAAACCACGACAACCAGTCTGGTGACCTGCATGTTGGCAGAAGAAAATCTGGACCCAACTTATGTCATTGGTGGTTTATTAAATCGTACTGGTGTGAATGCTGCATTGGGTGCAAGCCGTTATATCGTGGCTGAAGCAGACGAATCAGATGCGTCATTCCTGCATTTACAGCCGATGGCAACGATTGTCACCAATATCGATGCTGACCATATGGATACCTATGGCGGTAGTTTCGATGTATTGAAAGATACCTTCGTACAATTCTTACAGCGCCTTCCATTTTACGGTTTAGCCGTGATGTGTGGTGATGATGCCAACATCCGTGAAATTATGCCGCGTATTGGTCGTCCTGTCGTGACGTATGGTTTCAATGAAGACAATGACATTCGTGCCGTTGATGTGGCTCAAGAAGGCATGCAATCACACTTTACAGTTTTGCGTAAAGACCGTGAGCCGTTACGTTTAACCATTAACTTGCCGGGTCTGCATAATATCTTAAATGCCTTGGCAGCGATTGGTATTGCAACGGATGAAGGCGTTTCTGATGCTGCGATTGCGCGTGCCTTAGAAAGCTTCAGTGGTGTAGGTCGTCGTTTCCAAGTACAAGGCGAATTTGAAGTTGAAGATGGCTTGGTGAAATTGGTCGATGACTATGGTCACCATCCAAAAGAAGTCGAAGCGACCATTAAAGCGGCACGTGCAAGTCATCCAGATCGTCGTTTAGTGATGATGTTCCAACCGCACCGTTTTAGCCGTACGCGTGACTGTTTTGATGACTTCGTCGATGTCTTGTCACAAGTTGATCAACTGTTGTTATTAGAAGTTTATCCTGCGGGTGAAAAACCAATTGTGGGTGCGGATAGTCGTGCATTGGCTCGAAGCATTCGTCTACGTGGTGAGGTTGAACCGATTCTTATCGATCCAGTAGAAGGCAACTTACAAGCAGTAATGAAAAAAGTGTTACAAGCAAATGACTTGTTATTAACACAGGGCGCAGGTAATGTTGGAGCAATCTCAATCGAACTTGCTCAAAACAATCTCTATGTAAAATGATCACCGCTGGGTGATCCAAAGTTTGTTTAGACCGTAGATAAAAGTTTAAGGATATAAACGTGTCAAATGCTTCAAAATTCGGCAAAGTTGCCGTGTTATTAGGTGGGAAATCTGCCGAACGTGAGGTTTCTCTCGATAGTGGTAAAGCTGTACTTGAAGCATTGGTGCGTTCGGGTGTAAATGCCGAAGCATTTGATCCGCAGCAACGCAGTGTGACTGAGTTGGTGGCTTATGACCGTGCATTTATCGTACTTCATGGCCGTGGTGGTGAAGATGGTCAAATTCAGGGTACTTTGGAATGGTTAAACATTCCGTACACTGGAACGGGCGTTCAAGGCTCAGCGATTGGTATGGATAAAGTCAAAACTAAACAAGTTTGGCAAGGTTCAGAACTACCGACAGCACCTTATCGTATTGTCAGCAAAGATTCAGATTTACAAGAAATTGTAGATTCAATTGGTTTGCCATTTATCATTAAGCCGGTGCATGAAGGCTCAAGCATTGGTATGAGCAAAGTTGAAAAAATTGAAGACTTTGCAACCGCAATTGCAAAAGCGACCCAGCATGATGCAGTTGTGATGGCTGAAAAATGGATTACCGGACGTGAATTTACCATTGTGATTTTAAATGGTCAGGCATTACCTGTGATTCGTTTAGAACCGCCTGCAGATGTGGCTTTTTACGATTACGAAGCGAAATATAACCGTAACGATGTGCAATATGGTATTCCATGTGGCTTGACTGAAGATGAAGAAAAGCGTCTACAAGCTTTATCTTTACGCGCTTTCCAAGCGGTAGGTGCGAGTGGTTGGGGTCGTATTGACGCGATGCAGGATGCCGAAGGAAACTTCTGGTTACTTGAGGTAAATACTGTTCCGGGTATGACCAGTCATTCTCTAGTACCAAAAGCTGCTAATGCTGTAGGTTATAGTTTTGAAGATCTTTGTGTTGCAATTTTGGAACAAACCCTGACAGGTGCGGCACACTAAATTATGGCTCAACTTCCTGCGTCTATGCGCCGTAAACGTGCAGCAACGACATCGATACATGACAAACCACCGACACTTAAGGAAAAGCTTACCAATGTGGGTGGATGGCTGTTGTTGTTTATTGCATGTGTGGTTTTGATTGCTGGAATTTGGGGGCTATATAAAGTCATGACGGATGCACGTGTGGCTGAACTTGATGTGGTGGGTGTGCGGAGCGCCCAAGAAAAACAACAAGTCATGTCATACGTTTCACCGATGATGACTGAAAACTATTTTACCTCTGATTTACGTGTCATTCGTGACCGTACTTTAGAAATCTCTTGGGTCGATCGCGTGGTGGTATCGCGTGCATGGCCGAATGCAATTCGTGTACGGGTGATGCCGCGTCAAGCGATTGCACGTTGGGGAACTGGGCGACTGTTAAGCGACAGTGGTGATGTATTTGCTGAATTAACTCCGACCAATCATCAGAATTTACCGTTATTGCATGGGCCGACGAGTCAGTCCAAAATGATGATGCGTCGCTATAATGAAATTAATCAACTATTTATACCTGTTGGCATTCGTTTAAAAGAATTATATTTAACCGAACGAATGACTTGGTTTATGCAGTTTGATTCAGGCTTACGTGTGATTGTCGATCAGGATCAAACCATGAGTAAGTTGCAGCGTTTAAGTTATCTCGCACACAGTGACTTAAAACCTGTTTGGCCGCGAATTTCTGCCATCGATTTGCGCTACCGAAATGGTTTAGCGATTCAATGGAAAAACTCTGTGCCAGCAAAGTCGGTAAATGGTCAGTTTGTTGTAACCAGTGATGACATAGGCATTGCGAATGCAGCGCCGGTAAAGCCATAATGATCGGCTTTATAAGTAGAGGCTTTAAGCCATAAATTAAACAAACATGTGAATGGTAGTAGTAAATAATGAATGAAGCTGTTCCCTCGGTTGTTGCGATTGACATTGGGACACACAAAGTTTCAGTTTTGATTGGTAAGGTACACGCGCCAGACAATATCCAAGTGGTAGGGATGGCGACCGCTCGTAACCGCGGCATGAATAAAGGGAAAATTGTCAGTCTCGATAAAGTTGTTACCGCAATTAAAAATGCAGTGCAGGAAGCGGAAGATATGGCGGAATGTCGTGTACATTCTGCGTGGATTTCTATTCCAAGTGCTGAACTAAAAAGTTTTTATGCCTCTGGTCGCACTCCAATTGAAAATAATGACCATGCAATTACCACCAATGAAGTGGTGCGTGCTTTAGAACTGGCCAAAGCCAGTCATTTAACATCTGACCACTATTTGGTGAGTGCTGTACCTTTAGGTTTTGAACTAGATGATGAACCTGAATGGGTGCTAAACCCGATTCGCATGTCAGCACGGAGTATGACAGGACATTATCATTTGATGATGTTGCCCATCAGCACCATGCAGAATTTGGATCGTGCATTAAAAGGTGCCAATATTGGTGTTGAACGCATGGTCATTTCATCATTAGCAACAGCTGAAGCCAGTTTGCTTAAAGATGAAAAAGAATATGGTGTGTGCTTGGTTGATATTGGTGCAGGTACGACCAATATCGCGGTGTATTTAGATGGTCGCTTGGCGATGACACACACCTTGCAACGTGGCGGCGAGCATGTAACACGTGATATTGCTGCTGTATTGCAAACCACAACAGAAGAAGCTGAACGCATTAAGCTGTTGTATGGTTGTGTTGACCTGAAAGTGGTTAAACCTGAAAGTATGATTCAGTTCCAAGGGATTGATGGTCCACAAACCATTAGCCGAATTGAACTGACCGAAATTATTATTGCGCGCTATGAAGAAATCTTTAATCAAGTGCGTAATGAATTGGTCGATCATGGTGCGATTCATGGTTTATACCATGGTGTTGTACTCACAGGTGATGCCTGCCAAATTGAAGGGATGGTGACATTTGCACGTCGGATTTTAGGTGTCTCTGCACACTTAGGTAATCCACCTATGCAAGTATATGCCGATGATCAACAGCAAGCCGCTTTACGTCGTTCACAATACGCGACTGCCGCAGGTCTGTTAATTTTCAGTCAAAGCGAAACACAAGATACGATCGTTGAGCCAGAAGATACGGAAAAACTTTCAGTATTGAATCGGGTAAAACGGGCATGGTCGGGCTTCAATGACACCTTGAAGTCGATCTTTTAAGTTGAAATATTTGGGAATATTGTTGGGAAGTTGTACGGATTATTGCTTGTACTTGACAAGCTGGAACTTGGACAGCATTCTAAAAAACAATTTTTATTAAGATCAAGGCAGTATACGGGCTGAAGTGTCTGCCAATTATGGATTAGGAATTTTTTAGGCATGGCCTCATTTGAATTTTTAGAAGATGATCAAAGCGACAGCAACGGTCAAGCCCGTTTCACAGTATTCGGTGTAGGTGGTGCTGGCGGTAACGCTGTGCAACACATGTTGGAATCAGATATCGAGGGTGTAAAATTTGTTTGTGCCAATACAGACAAACAAGCACTCGATCGCATGAATGCACAATTTAAAATCCAACTCGGCGAGCAAAGTACCCGTGGTTTGGGTGCAGGTGCAAATCCACAAGTGGGTCAAACTGCGGCTGAAGAAAGCCGTGAGTTGATTCGTCAACACCTTGAAGGTACGGACATGGTGTTCGTGACTGCAGGTATGGGCGGTGGTACAGGTACAGGTGCTGCGCCAGTTGTTGCTGAAATTGCTAAAGAAATGGGTATCTTAACGGTAGGTGTGGTGACGACTCCGTTTAACTTTGAAGGTAAACGTCGTCAGCAATCTGCTGAGAAAGGTATCGAAGCCCTTGAGCAACATGTTGATTCTCTAATTATTATTCCGAACCAACGCCTACTTAAAGTATTCCGTGATATCTCGATGAAAGATGCTTACAAAAAAGCAGACGACGTACTGTTAAATGCTGTACGTAGTATCTTTGATCTTGTGGTGCGTCCTGGTCATATCAACCTTGACTTTGCCGATTTGAAAACTGCGATGAGTACCCGTGGTTATGCCATGATGGGTGCAGGTTCAGGCCGTGGTGAAAACCGTGCACGTCAAGCAGCTGAACAAGCGATCCGTAGCCCATTGTTAGATAACGTGACCATCATGAATGCAAAAGGCATTTTGATTAACGTAACAGGTGGCGATGACGTAACCTTCGGTGAAATTGAAGAAATCACAGATGTAGTGAACCAAATTGTGGATCTTGATGAAGGTCAAGTGTTCTACGGTACGGTATTTGATCCAGATGCACGTGATGAAATTAGTGTAACTGTGATCGCAACGGGTTTAACGCGTAATTCTGCCGATTCTGCTGAGCCAGTGAAACGCCCTGTCGCACAAGCAACGCGTACAGTCGCTTCTGCACAAGCACCTGTAGATGAAGATGATGTACCAGCGATTCAACGTCAGCACAATGAAGCAGCTGCTCCGGCGGCTGCGGCGGCGTCAGCATCGAATTCACGCCCTACGCCAATGAGTATTCAAGACTACTTGAAAAATCAGCAACGTAAATAACATAAATTCAATGACTTAAGTGTCTATTGATTACAAAAGGTAGCTGATCAGCTACCTTTTTGTTTTTTATCAATGGCTAAATATGCTAACGTATAGCGGTTTTGTGAACTGATGATAGAAGACACATGTTGAAACAACGTACCCTGAAACGCATCGTGAAAGCGAGTGGCATCGGACTGCATAGTGGGCAAAAAGTGATGATTAACTTTGTGCCACATCATGCCGATGGGGGCATTGTGTTTCGTCGTATCGACTTAAATCCACCGATTGATATTCCAGCTGATGCTATGCTGATTCAAGAAGCATTCATGTGTTCTAACTTGGTGCAAGAAAACGCCAAGGTGGGCACAATTGAGCACATTATGAGTGCGATTGCTGGTTTAGGGATTGATAACCTGATTGTGGAAGTGTCGGCATCTGAAGTGCCTATTATGGATGGGAGTGCAGGCCCGTTCATTTATTTGCTTATGCAAGGTGAACTACAAGAACAAAATGCACCTAAAAAATTCATAAAAATACTTAAACCTGTCGAAGCACTGATTGATGATAAACGTGCTGCCTTTCAACCGCATGACGGTTTCCAATTAAATTTTACGATTGATTTTGACCATCCTGCATTTAAGAAAGAATTTCAATCGGCAACCATCGACTTTTCAACCGAAACATTTGTCTATGAAGTCAGTGAAGCGCGGACTTTTGGCTTTATGAAAGATTTGGATTATCTCAAAGCCAATAATTTGGCTTTGGGGGCGAGTCTCGAAAATGCCATTGGCGTAGATGAAAATGGTGTGGTCAATGAAGAGGGTTTACGCTTCTCGGATGAGTTTGTTCGTCACAAAATATTAGATGCTGTGGGTGATTTATATTTGCTTGGTCATCAAATTATTGCGAAATATGATGCCTATAAGTCAGGTCATGCATTAAATAATCAGTTATTACGCAATGTCAAAAGTGATCCAGATAGCTATGAAATTGTAACATTTGATGACATTAATGATTGCCCAATTAGTTATGTGAATGTGACATAAGTCATTGTCTTATAATAGTGATGTTATATTGTATCATTTGTAAGTGTTAAGTCCGTCACATTCTGAGCATTCAAATTTGTCTGTTACAACTGGGTGGTTACTTTTTATTGCTTGCCAAACGCAGCATTGCTTGGCTAAGCTTAGGGTCGCTCACAAAGTCAGCAGCATTACGGAGTAAATCCTGAGTTTCTGTACTGAGGGTTCTTGAAATTTTTTCAGGGGAATGGGGCGTTGGAGACGGAGTTCTCAGACGGACTTGAATCTTGTGCAAATCCTTGAATTCGTATATTTGTGATAATTGTGCAATATATTGCTTTTGCAAATAGGCCAACTGACTAATCAGTGCCTGATTTTCTCCAGTTAATATAAGTACACCATTTATATAACAAACAACTTGCCATTGATCCGGTTGGGGCAATAGCGGTTGAACAATTTTCGTAAGTTTCTGCCATACAGCAACTTGCGTTGAGAGAAACGACAAGTTTCCTGTTTTTATGTGTTTTCTTGTTGGTTGAAAGACGTTGACAGGTTCTGACATACATATTTCCTACATGTTTATGTCTTAATCTTATGCGCTCCTTTTGGCTGATATCAAGGACGAAATCACACAAGGAACAAAAGAGAACAGTTTATAGAGGTTTTTTATGCATTTACGACGTATTTTATTGGCGTTTTCATTGGCAGCTTCGGCCGCTTCAGTCGCTTTTGCAGATTTAGTTGAATTAAATCAAGCAGACTCATCATCAGATCGTATTGAACAGTTAACTCGCACTTTGTCTCAAGGTGCTTACTCTGAAAGCAATGATATTGATGTTCCAGCGGAAACGAAGTTGAATGTTCAAATTCGTGAAAAATCAATTGAACTCAACAATGCGACAATCGCAAAAAAATACGGTTCAAGCAATTCCTCTCAAAACTATTCAGCAAGTTCAAATAATCCATATTCATGGTTAATTGCCCACCCACTTCCAGACATGAAGCGCGTGAGCTCAAACTATGGTGGTCGTACCATGGGTGGCCGTGCAGAAAATCATTCAGGTTTAGATCTTTCTGCGGCAAGTGGCACACCTATTTATGCAACAGGCCCTGGCATAGTAACTAAATCAGGCTGGGGCACAGGTTATGGCCAATATGTTGAAATCAACCATGGTAATGGTTACCTGACACGTTATGCACATGCATCACGCTTAATTGCACGTGTAGGCGACCGTGTTGCTGCGGGTGAGCATATTGCTAACGTTGGTTGTACTGGTCGTTGTACTGGCCCACATTTGCATTACGAAGTAGTGAAAGATGGTCAACGTAAAAATCCATCAACGTATTTAGCGATGTTACCATAAGCACATATAACATCTATATACGAAGCCATTGTCTGAACCTCTACAGACAATGGCTTTTTTATTTATCGCTAATAACTATAAAATTATCATTTTAAAAAATATTGTCTGTATGAAAAATGGCGAAAATTGACCCAAAAATGTAAATTTGTGTAATTGTTAATTAATGAGTATTTAGTAAATAAATAACAGAGCTATTTCGTATTCATCTGTGGCGATAACTGAGCCTAGCCAAAATATGGTACTAATAGAGCCATATATTTAGCACATAGGATAGGTGAAGTATGGCGTTTTATGGCGATACAGATGCGCAAGAAACCCAAGAATGGCAGGACGCATTTGATTCAGTTTTACAGCACATGGGAACTGACCGCGCTGCATTTTTGCTTGAAAAACTCTATCAACAAGCGATTGCTAAGCACGTTCCCATTCAGCGACTAAATACTCCTTACTTAAATACCATTTCAGTTGAAGAACAGCCGCCTATGCCGGGTGATTCGGATATGGAGCGCCGTATTCGTGCGCTGATCCGCTGGAATGCCTTAGCGATGGTACTGCGTGCCAATAAAACAGGTGATGACTTAGGTGGTCACTTGGCAAGTTTTGCATCATCTGCAACTTTATATGACGTGGGCTTTAACCACTTCTTCCGTGCCAATAGCGACAGCTTTGGCGGTGACATGATCTATTATCAAGGTCACTGTGCACCGGGTATCTATGCACGTTCGTTCTTAGAAGGTCGTTTGACTGAAGAACATTTAAATAATTTCCGTCGTGAAGTGGGGGGTAAAGGTTTGCCGTCATACCCACATCCGTACTTGATGCCAGATTATTGGCAGTTCCCAACCGTATCGATGGGTCTAGGCCCAATCATGTCGATCTATCAAGCACACATCCAAAAGTACTTGATGAACCGTGGGCTGATCAAAGAAGAAAACCGTAAAGTTTGGGCTTACCTCGGTGATGGTGAGATGGATGAGCCTGAAAGTACAGGTGCCATTTCACTTGCAGGCCGTGAAAAGCTCGACAACCTGATTTGGGTCGTGAACTGTAACTTACAGCGTCTAGATGGCCCAGTTCGTGGTAACGGTAAAATTATTCAAGAACTTGAATCATTGTTCCGTGGTGCAGGCTGGCGTGTGATTAAAGTGGTATGGGGTCGTCATTGGGATCCGCTACTGGCAAAAGATGATACAGGTGCCTTAAAAGCGGTGATGGAAGAAGCGGTCGATGGTGACTTCCAACGCTATCAAGTGAAAGGCGGTGCGTATACGCGTGCACATTTCTTTGGTAAGTATCCTGAAGCTGAAGAGTTGGTGCGCAACTTAAGCGATGAAGATATTGATAACCTGAACCGTGGTGGTCATGACCCATTCAAAGTGTATGCGGCTTATGCCGAAGCGATGAAGGAAACGGGTCAGCCAACAGTTATCTTGGCAAAAACAGTCAAAGGTTATGGTTTGTCGGAAGAGATTGAAGCAGTCAATAAGACGCATCAAATCAAGAAAATGCAGCTTGAGTCGTTGAAATACGTGCGTAACCGTTTCAACTTGCCATTTACCGATGAACAGCTTGAAGAAGTGCCATTCTACCGTCCAAGTGAAAATTCACCTGAAATTAAATACATGAAAGCACGTCGTGAGGCATTGGGTGGTTATTTACCTGCACGTCGTAAAGAAAGCGAGCAGCTGGCGATTCCTGAATTGTCTGTGTTTGATGCGGTACTCAAAGGCAGTGGCGGTAAAGAGCAATCGACGACCATGTTGATGGTACGTTTGATTTCATCATTATTGAAAGAAAAAGCCATTAAAGATCGTGTCGTACCAATTGTGCCAGATGAAGCGCGTACTTTCGGTTTGGAAGGTATGTTCCGTCAGTTGGGGATCTATGCTGCGCATGGTCAAAAATATACCCCTGAAGACCAAGAACAGTTGATGCATTACCGTGAAGCTAAAGATGGTCACATGTTACAAGAAGGGATTAACGAAGCGGGTGCGATGAGTGCTTGGGCTGCGTTAGGAACCAGTTATTCAACCAATAACTTGCCAATGATTCCGATGTATATGTACTACTCGATGTTTGGTTTCCAACGTATTGGTGATATTGCATGGGCTGCAGGTGATGCACAGGCGCAAGGTTTCTTGTTAGGTGCAACTGCGGGTCGTACAACACTGAACGGTGAAGGTTTACAGCACCAAGATGGTCATTCACATATCTTGGCAAATACGATTCCAAACTGTATTTCTTATGACCCATGTTTTGGTTATGAGTTGGCAGTAATCGTACATGACGGTTTAAAACGCATGTACGTGAACCAAGAGCGTGTGTTCTACTACTTAACAGTAATGAATGAAAACTACGAACATCCAGCTATTCCTGAAGGTGCTGAAGAAGGCATTAAACGTGGTATGTATCTCTTCGAAGAAGATGAGAAAGCAACGGTTCAGTTGATGGGTTCAGGTGTGATTCTGCGCGAAGTAATCAAAGCAGCGAAAATCCTTCGTGATGAATATCAAATTCATTCAAACGTGTGGAGCGTCACTAGCTTTAACGAATTAGCTCGTGATGGTATGGCGTGTGAAGAATACAACCGCTTACATCCGTTGGCTGAAGATACGAAAGAAGCTTGGGTCTCTCAATTGCTTCGTGAAAAAGACGGTATTGTGGTATCGGCAACTGACCACATGCGTGCATATAGCGAACAAATCCGTGCCTATCTTCCAGACAATCGTCCATTCGTTGCATTAGGTACAGATGGTTATGGTCGTTCAGATACACGTGGCAACTTACGTAGCTACTTTGGTGTCGATGCCGCACATATTGTGGTAGCAACATTGAAAAAACTCGCGGATGAAGGCGAAGTTGATGCACGTTTGGTTAAAGATGCCATCTCAAGCTTTGAACTAGATACTGACCGTCCAGTGGCATGGGCTCCGCAGGAAACGCCGGAACTGCATGCTGTGGCTGACTACAAAGAGGAGAACTAATCATGCAAATTACGACTCCTGATATTGGTGTAGATAAAGCAACGGTCGCTGAGATTTTAGTGAAAGTCGGCGACAGCATTAGCGTCGACGACAGCATTGTGTTGTTAGAGTCTGATAAAGCCTCTGTTGAAGTGCCAAGCACTTCGGCAGGCGTGGTGAAAAGCATTGCAGTCAATCTAGGTGACAGTGTTGCTGAAGGTGCTGTGCTGATCGAGTTAGAAGAAGAAGGTCAAAGTGCTGCTACAGCTGAGCCAGTACAAAATGCAACGGAAGACCAAGCAGCAGAACCAACTCCGGTTGTGGAAGCAGAACAAGCTGCAGCAGCACCTGTTGCAGCCAATGCTACTCAGTCGCAAAGTATCGATGTGCAAGTCCCTGATATTGGCGTAGAGAAAGCTACGGTGAGTGAGATTTTGGTCTCTGTTGGTGATGAGATTGATGTCGATCAAAGTATTATCGTGGTGGAATCAGACAAAGCGACAGTCGAAGTTCCAAGTACTGTATCAGGCCGTATCGAATCGATCACGATCAGTGCTGGCGATGTAGTGAAAGAAGGCGTAGTGATTTTAACTGTGAAAACGGCGGCTTCATCTGCTGCGGTTGCATCGGCTCCTGTGCAAGAAACTGCACAGCCTGTTGCTGCACCCATTGTCGCAGAAGCAACACCAACGCCGTCTACGGCTGCGGCGTCTGGGCCTGTAGAAATTGCAGTGCCTGACTTAGGTGTTGATAAAGCAGCAGTGGCTGAAATTTTAGTCGCTGTGGGTGATGTGGTTGAAAAAGACCAAAGTATCATCGTGGTGGAATCAGACAAAGCAACGGTAGAAGTACCAAGCTCTACCGCTGGTAAAATCACCGCGATTCATGTTCAGTTAGGGCAAAGTGTCTCTGAAGGCGTCGCTTTAGTGACGATTGAAGCCGAAGGTCAAGCTGTTGCAGCACCTGCACCAGCGCCAGCAGCGAAACCTGCACCAGCTGTAGCACAGCCTGCGACAGTTGCACCTAAAGCTGAAAGCAAAGTTGAAGCAGCAGCACCGCAACCACAAGGCGCAGATAAGCTCACCAAAGAGCAAAATGCTGCCAATGCCAAAGTGTATGCAGGTCCGGCCGTTCGTAAGCTTGCACGTGAATTAGGTGTGGTTTTGGCAGAAGTCAAAGCATCTGGCCCGCATGAGCGTTTAATGAAAGAAGATTTATTCGCTTATGTAAAAACCCGTTTGACCACTCCGCAAGTTGCACCTGCAGCTCAAGCTGTGGCACAGGTTTCAGGCTTACCGAAATTGCCAAGCTTTGATGCTTTTGGTGGTGTGGAAGAGAAAGTTTTGACACGTTTACAACAAGTGTCGATTCCGCAATTGTCTTTAAACAATTTTATCCCGCAAGTGACGCAGTTCGATGCTGCGGATATTACCGATCTTGAAGCTTGGCGTAATGATTTAAAAGCCAACTTTAAGAAAGAAGGTATTGGCTTAACCATTATGGCCTTCATCATCAAAGCAGTGGCTTACTTGTTGAAAGAAGAGCGTGAATTTGCAGGTCATTTGTCTGATGATGGCAAGTCAGTATTGTTACGCAATGAAATCCACATGGGGATTGCCGTGGCAACGCCTGATGGTTTGACCGTGCCTGTACTGCGTAATCCAGATCAAAAATCGATTAAGCAGATTGCAATTGAGCTGGGTGAACTGAGTCAAAAAGCACGTGACAAAAAACTGTCGCCGAAAGATCTACAAGGTGCGAACTTTACCATTACCAGTCTGGGTTCAATTGGTGGTACGGCATTTACACCGCTGGTTAATTGGCCACAGGTGGCGATTTTAGGTATTTCACCTGCAACTATGCAGCCGGTGTGGAATGGTGAAGGCTTTGATCCACGTTTGATGCTGCCGCTGTCATTGTCATACGATCACCGTGTAATTAATGGTGCGGATGCTGCACGTTTTGCCAATAAGCTGACGAAGCTGCTCAAAGATATCCGAACTTTATTGATCTAATCTGACCTGTTTAAGTTTCAAAATGAACCCTGCTTTGGCAGGGTTTTTTTATGGCGTCGTGGTGGTGGACTGACAAAGCCAATCAGGAAGTTCAATGGGTGAAGGGTAGAGCTTTAATGCTGAGTTTGCATTGAGGTTATAAGTGAGTGGAAGTGTACGATGTGGGTGCGCCGTCGACCAAAGCTTTTGTCGTAAATGTTCAAAGCGTTGGAAGTCTTTTAAAAATAAGCCCCAAAACTTTTCATAATGCTCCAGTTCTTGCACATGTTGATGCTGATACGCATGTGTTTGGCCCTGTTGGTGCTGGAAGTCATAGCCCATCAGCCAAATACGCTGCGGTTGAAAGAGATGTGCGAGTGAATAGGCTTGAAGGCCGCAATTATTACCATACACAAAGTACGGTGAATGAAATAACTCCGCTTGCGTATCGATGCGCACGGTTTTGAAGTTAATCACTTCATGTTCAGGATATGGACGGTTGTGACCTAAACCACATCCGCTAATGATGTCACCTTGAAAGCAGGCTTTGAGCATGGGTTGATAGTGTAACCACCATGCATAGTCTGAATGATGGGCAATTTGAGCCTGAGGAAGTTGAAGAAAACTTTGATTACAGCAAATGATTAGCAGCTTTTTTGAGGGCTGAATGGTGGTTAAGTCAAAACTGAGCTGAGACGGGCCGCCTGCAATGATTAATACATCCTGCACATGCATATAGTGTTGAATAAATTCTTGAAATTTTTGATTATTGTTTTGCATATCAAATTGAGTCATCGAAAATTAAAATTGCGAAAACATGCATTCCTCGCTAGAATAGCATTACTTCATTGGGGAGTAGCCGCTTTTTACGCAAAGTAAAAAGGTGATGGTCAACATATTTGCTCTAAAACGAGCATGGTCATCATAGCAAAGAACCAAATGAGCTCTTCGTAGCTTTCTTTTGTTGGCAAGACCTTTGATTTATCACTCTGCACATTGGCTAGCAGGAGGGATAAGTCATCGGTATATGTTATTGCTAGCCAGAGAAATGCACCATGTTAACCGCTTTCTTCATTTCCCTTGCTGTTGTTGCCCTGTCAGAAATGGGCGATAAAACACAATTACTTGCCTTACTGCTTGCTGCACGTTTTCGTAAACCCGTTCCGATCTTAATTGCAATTTTCCTCGCGACTGTGGTGAACCACGGGGTTTCTGCTGTGCTGGGTCAATGGATTACCACTGTTTTAAGTCCAACCGTTTTATTGTGGATCGTTTCTTTGGGCTTTATTGCTATGGCGGTGTGGATGTTGATCCCCGATCAATTGGATGATGAATCTGAAAGTATCAATAAGTGGCAAAAATATGGGGTTTTCGGCGCCACTTTCGTTTTGTTCTTCTTGGCTGAAATTGGAGATAAAACCCAAATTGCCACTGTTGCACTGGCTGCACGCTTTGACAGTATTGGCTGGGTGACTTTGGGGACGACATTAGGCATCATGTTGGTTAATGCGCCTGCGGTATTTATTGGGAACAAGCTAGCTGAAAAACTACCGATTTCACTGATTCATAAAATTGGCGCCTTGGTATTCTTGGTGATTGGTTTGGCTGCGTTGGCACAACACTATTTATTTTAAATAATGATCTCACCATATTAAAAATACATGAAATCCTGAGTTAAAAACTCAGGATTCTTTGCCAATAAATGAGACCCAATTCACTGATATTTCAGATAATATTGACTTAATATTTATTGTAAGTTTCCCTAAATAAATATATGTTATTCACCTATAGAATATATTTTTTTTGATAAAAAATTTGGGGAATGGGAATGGCTTTCGAACGCACAACATCACAGGTACTTTATGATGATGGAAAGCATAAATGTATTAGCTTTACCAGTTTGGTAAAAGGCGAGGGCGTACAGGCGAACCAGTTCCTGATTTTGGATAATGAGCGCGCAGCGGTGCTCGATCCGGGTGGTGACTTAACTTATGTCCCACTGACTATGGAACTGAATAAATATACCCGTTTGACCAATCTTGATTATGTGATGGCCTCGCATCAGGACCCAGACATTATTACCTCGATGCCGCGTTGGTTGGTTTATACCGACGCCAAAGTGGTGGCATCTAAGCTGTGGGCGCGTTTCTTACCGCATTTAAACTCTGCATTTATGAGTGACCGGATGAAAGGCAACTGGTTGGATCGTCTGATCGAACTGCCAGATCATGGTCAGGTGATTCCATTAGGCAACAGCCATTTGGTGGCTGTTCCTGCACACTTCCTACATTCGGTTGGTAACTTCCAATTTTATGACCCGATTGCCAAAATTTTATTCTCAGGGGATATGGGCGCATCTATGGTGGATGATGCCTCTAAACCTTTAGAAAATTTTGCCGCTCATATTCCTAAAATGAAAGGCTTCCATCAGCGCTATATGTGTTCGAACAAAGTGATCCGTCTGTGGGTCAACATGGTACGGACGATGGATGTGGAAATGATCGTACCGCAGCACGGGACGCCATTTATTGGTAAAGAACAGATCAACCAATTCTTAGATTGGATCGAAACCTTACAATGTGGTGTCGATTTAATGGATGAGACAGTTTTTACTTGCCCAGTATAATGACTTGAAAATTTCAAAAAATAATTGAGTTTGCAGATAACATTTTTTAATATTTTTCGTCCATAAAATAAGCCTTTAGATGACGAGAATAGATAAAAATGTTGTCTCAAATACCGACTCAGGATGCATGTTTAACCTGTGGAGCATGTTGTGCTCACTATCGCGTTTCTTTTTATTGGGCAGAAGGGCTAAATATGCCTGAACATTATACGGAACCTGTGACATCGGTGTATTCATGTATGGTGGGTACGAATCAGGCAAATCCACGTTGTATTGCTTTGGGTGGAGAAGTAGGCAAACAGGTGAGTTGTAGGGTGTACGAGGCGCGCAGTTCCACATGTAAAAGTGTGCAGATAGCTGATGAGCAATGTAATAAAGCACGCATCGCGCATCAAATGATTCCATTGATCAGTATTCCACTGCATGACGCTGAAAATGATGAAGATTTCGTTCAAGTCAGTTAAGGCTTTAGTTCCAGAATAAATTTATTGAAATTAAGCGGTAGAGTCTTCGGATTCTGCCTGTATTGAACAAGTTGCTGACTAACCCTCAGTGTATTCTTGCTGAAAACAGCATATTCGATGGTTAATATTGAAAACTCCGTAAAGAATTGCCGCAATTAAAATGAAAATTGAACGGAAATTTGTATATAATGGCTCACGGAAATTACCAGCGAGACTGTTATGTTGACCATCGTTCAAGAAGCCCTAACCTTTGATGATGTCTTATTACTCCCTGCCTATTCTACTGTTCTCCCAAAAGATGTCTCTCTTAAGACACGTTTCACACGTGGCATCAATTTGAATATTCCACTTGTTTCTGCTGCAATGGATACTGTGACTGAATCACGTATGGCGATTGCAATGGCGCAAAACGGTGGTATCGGTATCCTGCATAAAAACATGGATATTGCTGCACAAGCTGCAGAAGTTCGCCGCGTGAAAAAATTTGAAGCAGGTATGGTGAAAGACCCAATTACCGTTACACCAGAAACGACTGTACGTGAGCTGATTGCTTTAACTCAAGCAAATAATATCAGCGGTGTACCAGTGGTGAAAGACGGTCAAGTGGTGGGTATTGTTACTGGTCGTGACACTCGTTTTGAAACCAATCTTGAGCAACCTGTTAGTAACATCATGACAGGCCATGATCGTTTGGTGACTGTTCGTGAAAACGAATCAAAAGAAAATATCCAAGCATTACTTCAAAAACACCGTATTGAAAAAGTCCTTGTTGTAAATGACAACAACGAACTGAAAGGTTTAATCACGGTTACTGATTTCCGTAAAGCTGAAAACTATCCAAACAGCTGCAAAGATGACTTAGGTCGTTTACGCGTTGGTGCTGCAGTTGGTACAGGTGCAGAAACACCAAGCCGTGTAGAAGCATTGGTAGAAGCGGGTGTTGATGCGATTGTTGTTGATACTGCACATGGTCACTCTGCAGGTGTAATTGAACGTGTACGTTGGGTTAAAGCCAACTATCCACAAGTTCAAGTGATTGGCGGTAACATCGCGACTGGTGATGCAGCTCTTGCATTATTAGATGCTGGCGCAGATGCAGTGAAAGTGGGTATTGGCCCAGGTTCAATCTGTACTACACGTATCGTTGCTGGTATTGGTATGCCGCAAATCTCTGCGATTGACAGCGTTGCCAATGCACTGAAAGACCAAATTCCATTGATCGCAGACGGTGGTATCCGTTTCTCTGGTGATATGGCAAAAGCGATTGGTGCAGGTGCGAGTACCATCATGGTAGGTTCATTGATGGCGGGTACTGAAGAAGCACCAGGCGAAGTTGAATTCTTCCAAGGTCGTTACTACAAAGCTTATCGTGGTATGGGTTCATTGGGTGCGATGGCAGGTGCAACAGGTTCTGCTGACCGTTATTTCCAAGACTCAAAAGCCGGTGCTGAAAAACTTGTACCAGAAGGTATTGAAGGTCGCGTACCGTACAAAGGCCCAATGGGTAACATCGTTCATCAAATGATGGGTGGTTTACGTTCATCTATGGGTTATACCGGTTCTGCGGTGATCGATGACTTACGTAAAAATGCACAGTTTGTCAAAATTACTGCGGCAGGTATGTCTGAATCTCACGTACATGACGTGACTATTACTAAAGAAGCACCAAACTACCGTGTTGGTTGATATTTAGTAGCTTTTAGCCGAAAAGGCCGTCATTAATATGACGGCCTTTTTGTTTTTGGTGTAAAGTATTTACAGTAAAAAGTGATGATTAAGATCACCATTAAGAAGTGAGTACAACATGAGTTATTTTGGTACAGATGGCATTCGTGGCAAATTCGGTGAATTGCCTATTACCCCTGAATTTGCATTAAAACTAGGATTTGCCGCAGGTAAAGTATTAAAACAATACAGTAAAAAAGCAAAGCCCATCGTTGTACTAGGTAAAGATACCCGATTATCGGGCTATATTTTAGAGTCAGCATTACAAGCCGGTTTAAACGCAGCAGGTGTTTATGTTCACTTGTTGGGTCCATTACCTACACCCGCAATTGCCCATTTAACCCGTGCATTACATGCCAGCTTAGGCATCGTGATCTCGGCGTCGCATAATCCGTATTTTGATAATGGCATTAAGTTCTTCTCGAGCGAAGGTAAAAAATTGCCGGATGAAATTCAAGAAGCCATAAACAAAGAACTTGAAAATGACTTGGTGATCGAAGACCCTGCAAACTTAGGTAAAAGTGTGCGTGTAAAAGATGCCAATGGTCGTTATATCGAGTTTTGTAAATCAACCTTCCCGTACCATTTTGACCTGACAGGCTTAAAAATTGTGGTGGACTGTGCCAACGGTGCAGCCTATAGCGTCGGTCCTTCGGTATATCGTGAACTCGGTGCAAAAGTAATTGCGCTGTTTAACGAACCGGATGGTTTGAATATCAATAAAGACTGTGGTTCGACGCATCCTGAGTTTTTACAAAAAGCAGTTGTTGAACATCAGGCGGATTTAGGGATTGCCTTTGACGGTGATGCTGACCGCGTGATTATGGTCGATAAAAACGGTCAGCAAATTACTGGTGACCATATTCTCTATATTTTAGCCACTCAAGCGAGTCAAAAACCTGCGGGTATCGTGGGTACCGTGATGAGCAATATGGCGCTTGAAATTGCTTTAGATCAAGCGAAAGTGCCGTTGCTTCGTGCCAAAGTTGGTGACCGCTATGTATTACAAGGCCTCGAAGAAAAGGGTTGGGTAACGGGTGGTGAGCCATCAGGTCATATCTTGACTTTGGACAAGAGCACCACAGGTGATGCGATCATTGCTTCACTTCAGGTGTTAACAGTGATGGTTGAGCAAGGTAAAGCTTTACATGAATTAGTGGAAGGTTTTAGGTTATTACCTAACGTCTTGGTGAATGTTCGCTTGGCTGAGATGTTTGATCCCTACGCCGTACCTGCACTGGTGAGCGAGTTTGATAAAGCTGAAGCGCAGCTCAAAGGACGCGGTCGCATCTTGATTCGTAAATCAGGCACAGAACCGGTCATTCGTGTCATGGTTGAAGGTAATGACCTTGAAGAAGTCACCGCGTTGGCAAATCATTTGGCCGATACTGTTCGTGCCAATGCAGCTTAAATCAAGAGGGGAAATTGCATGAATGATGTGATTAAGGACTTAAGTGAACTGCGTTTAACTTATCAAAAAGGTGAGTTGCATGAAGATCAGGTGAACCATGATCCACATGAGCAGTTTTTATTATGGTTTAACCATGCCTTAGCAGCACAATTGCATGAACCCTATGCCATGTCATTGGCGACGGCAAATGCCCAAGGTCGTCCGCACGTGCGGACGGTCTTGTTGCGTGGAGCAACCCATTCAGGTTATGACTTCTACACCAACTATGACAGTCAAAAAGGTAATGATCTGCTCAATAATCCTTATGCAGAGTTATTGTTTTATTGGCAAGAGCAGGAACGTCAAATTCGGGTCAGTGGTCGTGTGGAAAAGATATCTCTAGAAGAATCTACGGATTATTACCATAAGCGACCGCGTGATAGCCAAATTGCAGCGCACATTAGCACTCCACAAAGTGGTGTTATCACCAGTCGTGAAGAATTACAACAGCGATTCCAAAATTTGCATGATCAAGTGGAAAGCAAAGACGTATTGGCGAAACCTGAGTTTTGGGGTGGCTATCGTTTAGTTCCGGATTATTATGAATTTTGGCAAGGCCGTCCGAATCGTTTACATGACCGCTTGAGTTATAAACTACAGGATGGTCAATGGGTTCTACAGCGACTGATGCCATAAATGTCTAAACTTTTAATTCAACAAAGACCCTATTTGACGCGCCCTGAAGATATTCAGGGCGTTGCGCCGTTTATTGCGGACTTATTGGCACGTCGCGGGGTTTCTTCCGCACAAGAACTGGAATTGAAGCTCAAGCATTTACATGCCCCGACCTTAAAAGGCATGCAGCAAGCTATAGAGTTGATCGACCAAGCCATTGATGCACATAAAAAAATTGTCATTGTAGGCGACTATGATGCCGATGGTGCAACCAGTACTGCATTGATGGTCTTGGCACTGCGTGATATGGGCGCGGATGTTGAATATCTGGTTCCAGACCGTTTTAAGTATGGTTATGGCCTGACACCCGCCATTGCTGATTTAGCCTTCGTGAGTTTTACCCCAGATGTGCTGATTACAGTCGATAATGGTATTTCGAGCCATGCTGGTGTAGCACAGGCACAGGCGCATGGTATGCAGGTGATCATTACAGACCATCACCTGACTACGAAGGAAACACCACAAGCAGAAGCGGTGGTGAATCCGAATCAGTTGGGATGTGAATTTCCAAGTAAAGCCTTGGCTGGCGTAGGTGTTGCATTTTATGTGTTGGCCAATTTGGCCAGTATGCGTAAAAAAAATGCTAAATCCACAGCCAACCTCAGCCAATATTTGGACTTGGTGGCTTTAGGCACTTATGCCGATGTTGCAAGTCTAGATCTGAATAATCGGATCTTGATCGATGCTGGTTTGAAGCGGATTCAGCAAGGACTATGTCGTCCAGGGATCAGTGCATTATTGGATATCGCTGGTCGTGATCCCGCACAGTTAAAAGCACAGGACTTGGGCTTTGTAGTTGGCCCACGACTCAATGCAGCTGGGCGTATGGAGACTATGGATATTGGGATTGAGTGTCTGATTGCGGCGGATTTAAGTACGGCTTATCCGATTGCGCAGCAGTTGAATCAACTCAATATTGAAAGACGCCAAGTCGAAGGGCAGATTAAACAGGAAGCTCTGGCTGAGTTAGAACATATTCAGCTTGATCAGGATAACTTACCTGCAGCCTTGATCATGTTTGAACAGCATTGGCATCAAGGGGTGATTGGGATTGTTGCAGGGCGTTTGAAAGAACAATTTCATAGACCTGCAATCGTCTTTGCCGCAGATGAGGATGGCGTACATATTAAAGGCTCTGCGCGTTCTATCGAAGGTATTCATATTCGAGACAGTATTGAGCGTATTGCTGAATTACATCCGCATTTGGTGAGTCATTTTGGCGGGCATGCAGCCGCAGCAGGACTAACCATTCAAAAGCAGCATTTTTCTGAATTTAAAACCGCTTTTGAAGCACTCATCGCTGCGCAAGATGAAAGTTTATTTCAGGCCACTATTTGGACAGATGGCGAATTGCCCGATTCGGCCATTAATGTCGAAACCGTCGATCTTTTGCAAAATTTAAGTCCATGGGGACAAAAATTCCCTGCACCGGTCTATGAAGGCCTATTTAAAGTTTTAGATTATCGTTGGTTGAAAGATGTGCATCTGAAATTAAAACTTGCTTTAGATAATGGCTTAATGGTGGACGCAATTGCATTTAATGCGGCAGAAAAATATGAATTTAATCCTATGCAAGATCAAATCCGCTTGGTCTACGAACTCGATAAAAATGAATTTAGAGGAAATGTCAGTGTTCAATTGAGAGTTCTACACTTGGCTCAATAAATTCTATGGCTCTAGACTAGCAGAATAGATATGTTAGTCTAGAATCATGATAGAAAACAGTAAATTAAGTCACTATAAGATTAAAAAAATTATTCAGTGCTTTTGCATTGATATTCCTGCTTCTAAAACAG
>NZ_VOZT01000004.1:0-104997 GCF_013419625.1 Acinetobacter sp. YH12070
TTCGTATATTTGGCAATATCAAAAGCAGAGAGAAATTCACCTTTCCGCTTCAAATGCCTAAACCCTAAATCATTGACATAATTCCAGACGAAGTTCACTTCTGATGCTAGTTGGTCTAACACCTTGCGATGTTTGTCTTTTATACGTAATTTAAGGGTTTTCATGTACTTATATTAACAATCAAAACTCAAGGAAAATAGTCCTTAGTTAAATCAAACGACACTTCATGTCGTGTCGCTTATATCTCTGACCTGAAGGACTGAGTTTTACGCTCCATTTGATAAAACAGCTGTGCCATCACGGCATTCTGTCTTGAAACAAAATTTTTCCGCTCATTAATCTGTAAACTGGCCTGCTCTCGTATAGCATCATATTCTGCTGTTGTGAGTTTTCGCTGATTCTTCCAGTGCGCATCAGGTACATAACCTGTTCCATAATGTACATTCAACAATGGAAATTCATGAAAATATTTTGCCGTCGCACGTTTTTCTTTGGCTGTTAAAATATTCAGATGAATCCATTCACTGCCAAGATGAATCGATGGATCACGCTTCATACCTTCAGCAATCCATTTTTTGGCTAGTGAAATATTGCCGATCAACTCATAAGCTGTGCCTAAATTCACTGCCGTCTTCGGTAAACCTGGATGCTCATTTTCAATTGCACGTAAAACCTTAATGGCTAAATCGTAACGGCCTGCGTAGATCTGATGTACGGCATAATCATTTTCTGCCTGATAGTCTATTGGGCTAGGATGCCTTGAGACAAAGTTCTTCAATTTTTCGTCATGATGTTCTTCGTGTTGATTTTCTTTTTCTGAATCAGATGTATAAAAATCTTCTACATAGGTATTTAAACATGCCCAACTTGGCATAGTGATGAGTAATATGCTGCTCAATAGCATGATTTTTTTTATTATATTGTGTGTATAGACTGGACTATCCAATGTCATTTTCAAGCTTAGTTTTATCATCTAGTTATAATTCTGTGTGTTATTGGGTATTTTTAAATAATGACCATTCAAACATAAAAAAGCCACCCGAAGGTGGCTTTTTTCATTCAGCGAACTGAATTATTCATCATCTTTTTTTGCTTCGTCAGTAGGAGGTAAGTCCTTGACCGCTTCCGCAATTAGACCAAACATATAGTTGCCATAAGCATTTGTTTTGTCGTAATGGAAACGCAAACGTGGCGTAATACGTGTTTTGATACGACGGCTCAGTTCATGACGCAAGAAACCAGATGCTTTATTCAAGACATCTAAAGTTTCTTTATTTGCGGCTTCACTTTGCTCATCGCCTAGCTCACGACCCATTACAGTCACATAAACTTCGGCATATCCTAAGTCTGGGCTCACCTTCACGGCAGAGATGGTCACAAGACCACCTAAGCGTGGATCTTTCAGCTCCTGACGGATCAGTTCTGACAACTCACGTTGTACTGTATCCGCCATACGCTTCAGACGTTGACTACCCGCCATTAAAGACTCCGTTTAATCAATTGAACATCGTACACTTCAATCTTATCTTGTGCTTTGATGTCTTTATAGCCTTTCACCGCAAGACCACATTCCATACCGGCACGAACTTCTTCAACCACATCTTTGTAGCGACGAAGAGATTCAAGCTCACCTTGGAATACCACCACGTCATCACGTAATACGCGAATCGGTTTATTACGGTGTAATGTACCTTCAAGTACCATACAACCTGCAGCAGCACCGAATTTACTTGAGTGGAACACTTCACGTACTTCAGCAACACCAAGAATTGTTTCACGGTGTTCAGGCGCTAATTTACCGCTCATCGCATCTTTCACATCATCAATTAATTGATAGATGATCGAGTAGTAACGAATGTCGATACCATCAGCATCAGCTTTTTGACGTGCAGTATTATCAGCACGTACGTTAAAGCCGAGAAGAACCGCTTCTGATGATTCAGCAAGTGTTACGTCAGACTCAGTGATCGCACCAACACCTGAACCAATAATACGTACTTTCACTTCATCAGTTGCAAGTTCAGCAAGTGCAACGTGTAATGCTTCCAAAGTACCACGTACGTCTGTTTTCAATACCACGTTGACAATAGGCACATCTTTCTTGCCCATAGACGCCATGATATTTTCAAGACGCATCGCAGATTGACGCTCAAGACGTTTTTGACGTTCACGATCCATACGCGCATCAGCAACTTCACGTGCTTTTTTCTCGTCATTTACAACAAGAACTTCATCACCCGCCATTGGCGCTTCTGGTAGACCCAAGATTTCCACAGGAATCGAAGGACCAGCAGATTTAATACGTTGACCATTTTCATCTGTCATTGCACGTACACGACCGTATGACGAACCTGCAAGAACAAGGTCACCCACTTTCAATGTACCGTTTTGAACAAGAATCGATGTTACCGCACCACGTCCTTTGTCTACACGTGCTTCAATTACAACACCTTGTGCCGCACCCTCTTCAGATGCTTTAAGCTCAAGAAGTTCGGCTTGAATTGAGATCAAGTCAAGAAGTTCGTCGATACCTGCACCGCTGTGCGCAGAAACCATTGCCACTGGAACGTCACCGCCCCATTGCTCAGGTACGATTTCTTTCGTCGTCAACTCATTCAATACGCGATCTGGATCAGCAGACTCTTTATCCATTTTGTTGATAGCAACAATAATTGGCGTACCTGCTGCACGTGCATGGTCAATCGCTTCAGCAGTTTGTGGCATAACACCATCATCTGCTGCAACAACCAACACTACGATATCTGTAGATTTCGCACCACGTGAACGCATTGCAGTAAATGCTGCGTGTCCCGGTGTATCTAAGAAAGTAATAATACCTTTTTCAGTTTTCACATGGTAAGCACCAATATGCTGTGTGATACCACCTGCTTCACCTGCAGCCACTTTAGAGCGACGAATACGGTCAAGAAGTGATGTTTTACCATGGTCAACGTGACCCATAATTGTCACAACTGGCGGACGAGTGGTTTGGACACCACGCGCTTCTTCAGCTGCTTCAAGTAAGTTGTCTTCTGCTTGTGTATCCGAAACAAGTACTGGATTGTGACCCATTTCTTCAACAACAAGTACTGCGATTTCTTGATCAATCGCTTGGTTTTGAGTAACCAATTCGCCCATTTTCATGAGTGATTTGATAACTTCGCGAACTTTAACCGCCATTTTCGCAGCCAAGTCAGCAACAACAATTGTTTCACCAATTTCAACATCATAAACTTGTTTTTTAACTGGTTTTTCAAAGCCATGCTTGTTCGCTTGACTTGTTTTTAAACCACGTTTATGTGAGTTATCACGGAAAGATTGCTCTTCACCACGACGACCACCTTTTTTAGGTGAACGTGAATTGTTGGTATTGGTACCACGTTTAATTTCACGGTCTTCTTTCGCAAATGAATCTTCATATGCCTGACCTACAAGGCCGGCAGCAAGCGGAGAATCATCTACAACACGAATGGTCGCAGTAGTGTCTTCGTTAGAATACTTAGACGCCATTTGACGCATTTGCTCAAGCGTACGTTGTTGCGCTTCTTCAGCGGCTTTACGACGCGCCGCTTCTTCTACAGCTTTCAATTGTGCTGCTTGAGCTTCACGTGCTTTTTTCTGTTCTAGAGTTTCAACAGGTTTTGTAATTGGCTTGTTGTTTGACTTACGTTTTACAACAACCGCAGCTTTCGGTGTTTCTTGCTTCGCATGTTCTTGCTTCGCAGCAGCACGCATTGCTTCTAAAGCTTGTTTCGCTTTAGATACTGGTTGTTGCTTCGGTTCTTCAGCTTTCGCTTCAACCTTAGGTTCCTGTTTACGTGCTTGTTGGTCAGCTTGTGCTTTCGCTAATGCTTCAGCTTTAATTTGCTCAGGATCCGGTTTAACAAATGTATGTTTCTTACGAACTTCTACATTAATCGTTTTTGCCTTGCCCGATGTACTCGCCACTTTAGCAGTACTGGTAGTTTTACGTTTCAACGTGATTTGTCCTGCATTGCCCGCATCCTGACCATGAACTTTTTTCAAATGGTTAACGAGGGCATTTTGTTGTTCAGTGGAGATAATATCTTCAGGTTTAGTTTGTGTTAAACCTGCATCACGAACCTGTTCCAGCAGCTTCTCAACTGGACGACCCACGCTGAGAGCTAACTCCTTAATCGACTTGTCCGTCATATATTACCTCCTAGTTAAACCATGATTCGCGCGCTTTCATAATAAGTTGACCTGCTTTTTCAACACCTAAACCTTCAATATCAGAGATATCGTCAGTGGCTTGATCTGCAAGATCATCTACAGTTACCACACCGCGAGCGGCAAGCGCATACGCGATTTCTTTAGTCACGCCTTCCATTGCAGCAAGCTCTTCGCTTGGCTCTTGGATGTTCTCTTGTTGTTTCAATGCATCAGCCAATGCAACTTCTTTTGCACGACCTTGTAGCATTTCAACAGTTTCAGCATCAAGTTCGATCTCATCGAATGTTTCCGCAGGAACATACGCGATTTCTTCTAATGATGTGAAGCCCATTTCAACCAACGCCATCGCTAAGTCTTCATCAATATCTAGACGTGTAACAAACATATCTAAATATTGTTGCGCTTCGTTTTGTTGGCGTGCGTGATATTCTTCTTCAAGCATCATATTGAGCTTGTAACCAGTCAATTCAGATGCTAAACGTACGTTTTGACCTTGAGAGCCAATTGCACGCGCTAACTGATCACTCGTTGCAAAAATAATATCTGCAGTACGTTCTTCTTCATCAATCACGATACCTGATACATCAGCAGGCTCTAAAGCACTTGCAATGTACTGTGCCGCGTCATCCGACCAAACGACTACATCAATACGCTCACCATTTAACTCTGACTGAACCGCTTGGATACGTGTACCACGCATACCAATACATGCACCTACAGGATCAATACGGTGATCGTTTGTTTTCACAGCGATTTTAGCACGAACGCCAGGTTGGCGTGCAGCTGCCTTAATCTCAATGATTTCTTCAGCAATTTCAGGAATTTCTTTCTTCATCAATGCGATGAGCATTTCTGGTTTAGAACGAGAAAGTAATAACTGAGCACCACGGCCTTCACGGTTCACATTAAACAAAATCGCGTTTACACGTTGTTTAGGACGTAGAATTTCTTTAGCGATCATTTCTTCACGCGCAAGATATGCTTCTGCATTGTCACCTAAGTCAATGATAAAGCCATCTTTGGTTTGTTTTTTCACTTCACCGTAGATGAGTTCACCAACTTTAGACTCGTAAGCATCTGCAATTAATGCACGTTCTGCTTCACGAATTTTTTGAACAATCACTTGTTTCGCAATTTGTGCCGCAATACGACCGAAATCAATCGATTCAACTTCAAGTTCACGAATATCACCAATTGCCCATTTTGCAGGATCTACATCAGAGATCGCATCTTGGCATGCTGGCATTTCGTGATCTTCGTCGGCAACCACTTCCCATTGACGGAAAGTACGGTAATCACCAGTACGACGGTCGATTTCTACACGTAGACGAGCTTCTTCCGAGTGAGTTCCCTCGTAGAATTTCTTCTTAGTCGCTGCAACTAAAGCTTGTTCAAGCGCTTCAAAAATTGCATCACGACTTACACCTTTTTCGTTACTAACCGTTTCTACTACGGTAAGAATTTCACGAGCCATAAGTCACCTATTCGTTCAGATTCTTATTTATTAAATTAATCTTGGAAAACCAGATTTGCTTTATCAATATTGTGGCTGTCAATATCCAACACTTGTTGCTTTTCAACTTCAACCTGAATCATTTCGCTTTCAAGGTCTACGCTTACAAGTTTGGCTTGGAATTTACGACGATTATCCACAGCACTGATCAAACGCAAAGCGACTTGCTGACCAATGTATGCTGTCATTTGTTCCAATTTAAAGAACTGACGATCCCAACCTGGAGATGACACTTCCAATGCATATTCGCCTGAAATTGGATCATGTACATCCAACATCGCACCCACTTGCTGAGTGACACGAACACAGTCCTGCACGCCGATACCACGGCCTTGCTCAACTTCGCCATCTTCATTGATGACAGGTTCTGCATTTTCATCAACTTCACGGTCGATATAAATACGTAACAGTGAACGCTTACCTTGAGGTTGGAAATCGATCCCCCAAAGTTCTACATCACATGCTTGCACCGCTGGGGCAATTAAGTCCTGAAGTGCTTGAGTTTTATTTGATAGCTTCATTTACTCTCGTCAAATTTGTGCGATTCGATGGTCGAAATGACCACTACAGACCAATGCAAAACTATAGTAGTAGTGAAACATGACGGTTTGACCAAAATACTGTCGACACTACACGATAGCCAATAAAAAAGGGCGTAAATCGCCCCATTATTACACAGAAAACCATAGTCCACTGTGCAAAAAGGCCCACCTAGTTGTGAGCCTCTTTTAGAAACTTGGTAGCGGGAGCTGGATTTGAACCAACGACCTTCGGGTTATGAGCCCGACGAGCTACCAGACTGCTCCATCCCGCATCAACATGCAAAAATTATATACAATTTCTTGGTCATTTTCAATCTAAAACAACCTGAAGAATTGCCCCACTGAGTTGCATCTCAGAGGATTGGTAGCGGGAGCTGGATTTGAACCAACGACCTTCGGGTTATGAGCCCGACGAGCTACCAGACTGCTCCATCCCGCATCAACATCACAATAACTTTCAGATAAACTGCTTATATAGATTGTGCGCTATATAAGATTGGTAGCGGGGGCTGGATTTGAACCAACGACCTTCGGGTTATGAGCCCGACGAGCTACCAGACTGCTCCACCCCGCATCAATATGCAAATAATTCTCTCAGCTTTAAAAGCTGTCCATTTAAAAGTTTGCATCTTAAAAATAGAATTGATTGGTAGCGGGAGCTGGATTTGAACCAACGACCTTCGGGTTATGAGCCCGACGAGCTACCAGACTGCTCCATCCCGCATCAACAGAGTTTTGCTGCATACACCAACTTATGTTCTGGATTATAAGTTGGTGCGGAAGGGGGGACTTGAACCCCCACGCCCGAAAGCACTACCACCTCAAGGTAGCGTGTCTACCAATTCCACCACCACCGCAGCTGTGACGCATTCTAGTCGCAACACGTCAAAAAAGAAAGCGCTAAATAAATTATTCAGCGCTTTTTGGTGCAGTTGGCGAAGTTTCAGCCGATTTTGCAGGCGCAGTCGGTACTGAAGAAATTGCATTCAGACTATAAGCATCTGTCGTTTGTTTCTTTGCAAACACAGCAAGTGTCAAGCTCGTAACGAAGAACAAAGCCGTTAAAATCGCAGTCAAACGGGTCATAAAGTTACCCGAACCCGATGCACCAAATACAGTTGCAGCACCGCCGCCACCAAAAGATGCACCCGCATCTGCGCCTTTACCATGCTGAACTAAAATCAGCACGATCATTAAAATCGCTAAGATAATATGTACCACCAGCACAAACGTATGCATGCTGAACTCCTAATTATTTTGTATTTGCAAATGCTTGAGCAATTTTATAAAACGACTCTGCATTTAATGATGCACCACCGACCAGCGCACCATTGATATCCGGACAGGCTGCCAACTCTACTGCATTTTCAGGTTTTACACTACCACCATAAAGAATCGCAGTATGAAGTCCCATTGGGGTGATTTGGCTTAAACCTTCACGAATTTTAGCATGCATCGCTTGTGCATCTTCAGGTGACGCTGTTTTACCTGTACCAATGGCCCAAATTGGCTCATAAGCCACCACAATTTGTTTCCACTGCTCTGCTTGTACGACAGCAGCGATATCACATATTTGTTGTAACACAACCTGTTCTGCTTGACCGCTTTCACGTTGTTCTAAGCTTTCACCCACACAATAAATCACAGTCAAACCTGCGTTTAATGCATTTTTTACTTTTTCATTAATGATATGCGGTTGATCAGCGAATATTTCACGGCGTTCTGAATGACCAATCAGTACAAATTCAACACCATAATCTTTTAATAGCTCAGCACTGAGCTCACCCGTATATGCACCTGTACCTGCAACGCGAGAAACGTCTTGTGCAACAGTCATGATGTTACGGCTAGCTTGTGCTAATTCATTTTGCACCGTGGTCAGAGCAATAGCTGTTGGTGCAACCCCAATATGGCATGCCGCTTCAGCAATATTTTGTTCATTTAATAATTGCTTAAAATTCTTAAGAAGTGCGCCAGCATCGGCTTGCAATGGGTTCATTTTCCAGTTACCCACTACCCAAGGCGTAATCGTCGAACCCGACATATTTATCCCACATGACAAAGATGAAATCGGGCACATTCTACACGTAATTCATAATTTTGAAGATAAATTTCAACACATTTGCGTATTCGAATGACTCTAGTCATTCCAAGATCTTCACTTTTCTGTAAAAAAATTAAGCAGATTTAAGGACTGGTTCATGCTTTTTACCAATTCTTAGCTAGTGACAACACTTTAAGATATGGTATTTTTGTGCAACAAAAGTATAATTTTGCTATACCAATTATAAACAAACTGAAGCATAGGCAAGTAAAAGCATGACAGCAGTTCAAGGTTCTTCAAGATTTACGGGGTTTATTCGTCGCTTAGTTGACGAAGGGCATCTGTCTGCCGAAAAAATGCAAACAGCGCTGCAAAATTCAAAAAAGGCTCATCAAGATATCGTGCCGCATTTGATTCAGGAATATCAACTTTCAGCACGCCTGATTGCAGAAACCATCTCGATAGAGTTCGGTGAACCGGTTTTTGATATTTCAACTTATGACACCTCCTTAATTATTCGTGATGAATTTGAAGATAAGTTAATTACCAAGCATCGTAT
Source organism: Acinetobacter sp. YH12070 (assembly GCF_013419625.1). Taxonomy (NCBI): domain Bacteria; kingdom Pseudomonadati; phylum Pseudomonadota; class Gammaproteobacteria; order Moraxellales; family Moraxellaceae; genus Acinetobacter; species Acinetobacter sp. YH12070. The sequence goes on from NZ_VOZT01000004.1 coordinate 8,853, forward strand.
TTTGCCCATTTTTAAACATGGCAATTTGTTATTCGTTGCGATCAGTAATCCCACCAATATTGAAGCTGTAGACGCCATTCGATTTGGTAGTAAGCTGAATACCGAAACAATTATTGTTGAACATGACAAACTTGAAAAGTTAATTGAACAGAACTTTGCTGAAGAAAGTACTTTTGACTTTGATGATGACTTTGATCTTGATTTAGATAGTGAAACACCCGATCCATCTCAAGAAGATGAAGATGAGGCAACGGGTGATGAAGCGCCGATTGTTAAGTACATCAATAAACTGCTGGTCGACGCAATTCGCATGGGTGCATCTGACTTACATTTCGAACCCTATGAAAAGTCTTACCGCGTCCGCTACCGTGTCGATGGCGTGTTAAGAACAATTACTAATCCGCCCTTGCAGCCCGCGACTCGACTTGCTTCACGTTTAAAAGTCATGTCACAAATGGACATCTCGGAAAAACGTATACCTCAAGACGGTCGTATCAAGTTAAAGCTGTCAAAGAACAAAGCTATCGACTTCCGTGTGAACTCTTTACCGACCTTATTTGGTGAAAAACTTGTTCTACGTATCCTTGACCCTTCTAGTGCGATGTTAGGGATTGATGCATTGGGTTATGAACCGGATCAAAAAGAACTGTTCATGCAGGCTTTAGAAAAACCGCAAGGCATGCTGCTCATTACTGGCCCAACGGGTTCCGGTAAAACCGTATCTTTATATACAGGTTTAAACATTCTCAACCGTGAAGATACCAACATTTCAACGGCCGAAGACCCTGTGGAAATTAACTTAGAAGGGATCAATCAGGTCAACGTAAATAATAAAGTCGGCCTCACCTTCTCCGCAGCCTTAAAATCATTCTTACGTCAAGACCCCGATATTGTGATGGTCGGTGAGATTCGAGATTTAGAAACGGCTGAAATTGCCATTAAAGCGGCTCAAACGGGTCACATGGTGATGTCTACACTACAATACCAATAGTGCGCCTGAAACACTGACACGCTTACGCAATATGGGCGTGCCTTCATTTAACATCGCGACATCCGTAAACCTTGTCATTGCGCAGCGACTTGCACGTCGCCTATGTTCACAATGTAAAGAAACAGTAGACGTACCAAAACAAAGTCTATTGGAACTTGGTTTTACCGAAGATGATTTAAATACACCAGAATTTCAAATATACCAACCTGTCGGTTGTGCCGAATGCCGCGAAGGCTATAAAGGTCGTGTGGGTATTTACGAAGTCATGAAAGTGACCCCTGAAATTTCAAGAATTATTATGGAAGATGGCAATGCCTTACAAATTGCCGAAGCTTCAAATCAAGCAGGTTTTAACAATTTACGCCGTTCAGGCTTAATTAAGGTCATGCAGGGGGTGACTTCACTTCAAGAAGTCAATCGTGTGACCAGTGAGTAAGTGAATTAGTATTTAAAAATAAGGATAAATTCATGGCTGTAAAAAAAGCGCAGATGATGCCAACCTTCAGTTATGAAGGCGTGGATCGCAAAGGGGCGAAAATTAAAGGAGAGTTGCCTTCACGTAATATGGCTTTAGCCAAAGTCACTTTACGTAAGCAAGGCATTACCATTAAAACCATTCGAGAAAAACGTAAAAATATTCTCGAAGGCTTGATGAAAAAGAAAGTATCCACTTTGGATATCACGGTATTCACGCGCCAACTTGCAACCATGATGAAAGCCGGTGTACCGCTCGTTCAGGGTTTTGAAATCGTGGCGGAAGGCCTAGAAAACCCAGCCATGCGTGAAGTTGTCTTGGGGATCAAAGGTGAAGTTGAAGGCGGTAATACTTTTGCCGGTGCGCTGCGCAAATATCCGCAGTATTTCGATAACCTCTTTTGCTCCTTGGTTGAATCAGGTGAACAGTCGGGTGCACTTGAAACCATGCTAGACCGTGTTGCAATTTACAAAGAAAAAAGTGAATTGCTTAAGCAAAAAATTAAAAAAGCCATGAAATACCCAGCTGCGGTAATTGTTGTTGCTGTTATTGTGACGATCATTTTGATGGTGAAAGTGGTTCCCGTATTCCAAGACTTGTTTTCATCATTTGGTGCAGACCTACCTGCCTTTACCAAAATGGTGGTCAACATGTCGGAATGGATGCAAAAATATTGGTTCTTCCTCATCATTGGAATTGGCGCTTTGATTGCCGGTTTCATGGAAGCAAAAAAACGTAGCAAAGCTTTCAGAGACTTCTTAGACAAAGCTGCACTCAAAGCACCGATTTTTGGTGATTTGGTTTATAAAGCAATTATTGCCCGCTATAGCCGTACCTTGGCAACCACATTCGCCGCGGGCGTACCCTTAATCGATGCGCTTGAATCAACTGCAGGTGCAACCAACAACGTGGTCTATGAAACAGCGGTCATGAAAATTCGTGAAGATGTGGCGACTGGTCAACAACTGCAATTTGCTATGCGTGTCACCGATAAATTCCCATCTATGGCGATTCAAATGGTGGCTATTGGTGAAGAATCCGGTGCCTTGGATGCTATGCTGGACAAAGTGGCAACGCATTATGAAAATGAAGTGGATAATGCCGTAGATGGCTTAACTTCGATGATGGAACCCTTGATTATGGCGGTACTAGGTGTCCTCGTTGGTGGTCTTGTGATTGCAATGTATCTTCCAATCTTCCAAATGGGTTCTGTGGTTTAATGCAAGAATTAATAACATATTTAATTAATACCCCAATTGCGTTATATATCGCAGTTGGGATTTTTAGTCTTTGCATCGGTAGTTTTTTGAATGTGGTAATTTACCGCACACCAAAGATGATGGAACAAGAATGGCGTACGGATTGCCAACTGTTTTTACATCCGGATCAACCGATTATTGACGAAACAAAGATCACACTGAGCACACCTGCTTCAACCTGCCCAAAATGCAAAACGCCCATTCGTTGGTATCAAAACATTCCGGTTATCAGTTGGATTGTTTTACGCGGAAAATGTGGAAGTTGCCAAAATCCAATCAGTAGCCGTTATCCACTGATCGAATTACTCACCATGATCTGTGCGCTGATTGTTGTTGCAGTTTTTGGTCCAACCATCCAGATGCTGTTTGGTTTGGTGCTGACTTATGTCTTGATTGCCTTAACATTTATTGACTTTGACACCCAACTTTTACCTGACCGTTATACCCTTCCTTTGGCTGCACTCGGGCTTGGCGTGAATAGCTATGCCATTTATACCTCTGCAACCTCAGCCATTTGGGGATATATCATCGGCTTCTTATGCCTATGGATTGTTTACTTTTTATTTAAAATCATCACTGGCAAAGAAGGTATGGGCTATGGTGACTTTAAGCTTTTAGCTGCCTTGGGTGCATGGATGGGCCCTTTCCTGCTTCCACTGATTGTATTACTCTCTTCACTGGTGGGTGCAATCATTGGCATTATTTTGCTCAAAGTCCGTAAAGAAAACCAACCTTTTGCATTTGGTCCCTATATTGCCATCGCCGGATGGATCGCCTTTTTATGGGGTGATCAAATTATGAAAATTTATTTGGGTCAGTAAGGTCGTTGTATGACATTTGTCTTGGGTTTAACAGGTGGTATTGGTAGCGGTAAATCTGCTGCAAGCAATTGGTTTGAACTCCAAGGCATTCAAGTCGTCGATGCTGATATCGTTGCACGCGAGGTTGTCGAACCGGGACAATCTGCACTGAATCAAATTCAGCAACAATTTGGTGATTGGTTTTTACTTGCAAATGGTGAGTTAAATCGACGCGCTTTACGTGAACATATCTTTAAAGATCCTACAGCACGTCAAGCACTTGAAGCCATTACCCATCCTGCAATACGTCAGTCCATTATCCAACAGTTAAATGAAGCCACCAGCCCCTATGTCATCTTGGTTTCGCCGCTGTTATTTGAAACCAATCAACATGAATTAACCAATCACACCTTACTTATTGATGCCACAGAACAATTGCAAATTCAGCGTGCATCACAGCGCGATGGTCAAAATATCGAGCAAATCCAAAAAATCATTCAAGTGCAAATGTCGCGTCAGGAAAAGCAAAAAATTGCAGATGATATCGTGCTGAATGATGGTCATTTAGATCATCTTTATGCACAGCTTCGGCCGTTGCATCTCAAGTACTTAGCGCACGCTGAAAAAAGCTAAATAAAAAAGCAGTCTTACTCAGACTGCTTTTTTTGTTGTTCGAGTTGCTGCTCTAGACTGTCCTTTCGTCCCAACCATTTCCACGGTTGAATCGCTCCAATCCCCATCCCGACCAATCCACACACAATTGCAAAACTTAATGGTTCATTCAGCAGCGGTACCGCTAAAATTGCAGCAATAAAAGGTGCCAAAGTTACGATACTTCCGGCTTTAAATGCACCCAAGCGCTTGATCGCCTCTACATACGTTAAAGTCGCAATAATCACCACAAAAATACCGTGAAAGATAACTTGTCCAATGAGTTGCAATGGCTCTGGGTCAGACCAATGTTTAGGGAAAAATAGTAGATAAATAGGTACGAATACCACGGCAGACCAAACCGCAACCCCCGCCATGGCATGCCAAGCAGAGAGCCTCCATTGCTTAAGCAATACCGTAAATATCCCCCACCAAATGGCACTGATAAAAAATAGCAAATCACCTAAACCAAATGCCACACCAGTCTCGACGTACATTAAATAGCTCATTAAGCTAATGGCAGAGACCATAATCACCACACTGATCCACGTATGCTTATCGATCGGCTGTTTGAAGATCAGAAACGCGGCTATGGCCGTACATAAGGGAATACAACCATTGAGGAAAATTGCAGCATGGGCCGCAGGAGCATAATGAAATGCGCTATAGGCTGTTAAACAATAGGTCACCCCGCCGAGCATGGCGAGGATAAAAGGCTCTTTCTTCCATAAAAAAGCCGTATCTTTTTTATAAATCAAAATTGGCATTAAGATGCAAAATGCCAAAGCAAACCGAAGTGCCGTGATATCCCAAGCACTGATTCCCCAATTGGCGCTTAAACGCGCTGTTAAGGTGAATCCGCCCCAAATACACATGGTAATGAAAACATATAAATAACCTTGCTTTTGGGGAGACATCATCACTTCTATTTCAATTCATTGTTACGTTGACGACATGCTTCATACAATGCCATACCGGTTGCGACACTGACATTTAAGCTTTGCAAGTTACCAGCCATTGGAATGTACACAGTTTGATCACATTGCGCCTGTGTAATAGGACGCAAACCTATATCTTCAGCGCCCATCACCACACATACACCCGTACCAGTGAAGTCAAATTTTTGAATCGGCAAAGCTTTTTCATCTAGCATAGTACCGACCACACGTACATTAAAGTCTTCTTTGATTTGAGCCAATGTACGTGCCAAGTTGGTCACCTGAATAAACTTCACTTTTTCAGCACCACCAGCAGCAACTTTACGGGCTGTTGGAGTAAGTGTCGCTGAACGATCACGCGGTGCAATCACGGCTTCAACACCCATAGCTGCCGCTGTACGGATACATGCACCAAGGTTATGTGGGTCTGTAATATGATCTAAAGCCAATAGCAACGCATTGGGATTGGCTTGTAATAAAGCCTCTAAATCTTTTTCGTTTAAGACTGGATGGGGGCGTACAGCCGCGACCACACCTTGATGGAACGGTTGTCCCGCAAGTTTTTCCAAACTATCACGGCTAGCTTTTTGAATGCTGACACCAAACGGTTCTGCCAACTCAAAAATACGTTTTAAACGCTGATCATCACGTCCTTTTAACGCAAATAAAGTTAATACGCGTTCTGGCTCAAGTTCCAGTAATGACTCCACTGAATGAACGCCATAATAATATTCCGGTTTCGCCATGAACGACCTCTAATTTGCAAACTTCGATAAACTTTTAAACAGGGTATGATCACCCAGCGCACAGCTTAGGTTATCAAAAAGAAAAATCCTGCAAAGCAAGCTTTACAGGATTTATGCTATGACACATAGTTTAACCGATTTGAGGTTAAAAAACTGTGCCTAAATTGATTGAATTATTAGCCTTCTAAGTGGCACACATAATCCAAGACTTCATCTGTTTCAATTTTAAAACGGCTATTACCTGGCACGTAGAATGATTGACCAGCACGGAATAGTTCGCTTTCTTCGCTATCAGCAATTTGAACACGACATTCACCTGAAATAATTTCCATACGTTCAGGTACATGGGTTTCAAAAGTCAGCGCTTGTTCAGTTGGAAGCAACACACCCAGTGTTTTCTTGGTTCCATCTTCAAATTGCACAGTGTGGCTGATACATAGACCGCCAAAATAAACATTTGATTTTTTGATGACTGATACATGATCAAACTGTGCTGACATGCGTTTTCTCCAGATAAAGCATATTTATAATATTTTGATCGAAGTAGTTTAATTGTGCTGCAAAAACTAATCAATCAGTGTTGAAAACTTTGAGATAGATAATTACAAAAATCTGAGAAGTGGATATGTCCCCATACCATCTCACTATCTTGACATTGAGAATCTAAAACAAACTGTACTTTTGTACAAAATACTTTTTTTATTTCATCCACTAAAGTCCTAGTTAGGGTCTATTGAAACGCTGCAAAATCATTTCACAGATATACATGGATAATGAATTATATGGACGGATTTAAGAGACCAAATCATGACGTTTTAAGGCAATAACACTTTAGATTAGATACAAGAATACATACACAAACGTGTTTTGTGAGAACTTAGCAAAATGTTGGATGATTTAAGCTCACGTTATGCAAGATCATTTACTCTTTGCATCACTACACTGCGTGCTTACGGCAGATACGAAACTAATTTCTTATTAAACTGAAATTTAGGATAGAATTATGAGGTTTTTCGTCATCTTAAAATAAAACTTATCTTGTGACCAAAACAAAACTTAATTATCTTTAACTAGAACTTTTCGCAGCTCGGATGCGTTTATGCTGACACATTTAACTCTGATCAATTTTGCATTAGCCGACCATTTAGCCATCGACATTGAACAAGGCTTTAACGTCCTGACGGGTGAAACAGGTGCTGGTAAATCTTTGCTGCTAGACGCACTATCAGCATGTTTAGGTGAACGAACAGACACCAACTATGTGCGCTATGGATCAGACAAAGCCGATGTGACAGCGACCTTTAGCTACCAAGAGCACAGTCCTGAAGCACTGTGGCTCAAAGAACATGAGCTGGATGATGAGTCTGGAGAAATCCATTTACGTCGCGTGATTTTTGCAACAGGTCGTAGTAAGGCATGGATTAATGGACGTCCGAGCAGCTTATCCGAATTAAAAGAAATTGGCCGCTTATTGGTTCAACTCTATAGCCAACACAGCCAACAACAACTTTTAGAACCCCCCTACCCAAAACATTGGCTGGATCGCTATTACAATTTTTATCAACCTGCTCAAGCCGTGCGTGATGCCTATAGCAAATGGCAAAAGGACATTCGTCAGCACCAAGCAGCGCTCGATGCCCAAGCCACACGTAAGCAACGGATAGAAACGCTTGAACTTCAATTGGAAGAACTTGAAGACGTTGTGCAAACGGACTACAAAGAAATCGAGCAAGAATTTGACCGTCTCAGTCATCATGAACATATCATGCAAGATTGTAGCTATGGTCTAAATGCCCTCGATGACGCCGAGCAAAATATCAATCAAGAAATGGGCGCGATCATTCGTCGGATTGAATCACATGCAGGACGTAGTGAACAACTTTCTGAAATTTATACGTCGCTGCTGAACGCTCAAAGTGAAATTGAAGATGCGACAGCAAATTTACGTCAGTTTATTGATCGTCAAAGTTTCGATCCTGAACGTATGGACGAATTAAACACTAAACTCGAAGTTTTCCATCGTTTAGCGCGTAAATATCGTACTCAGCCTGAAGATTTAAAAAATGATTATGATGCGTGGCAACTTGAGCTTGAGCAATTACATCAACTTGAAGATCCTGAAACCTTAGCTGAACAAGTGGAAGTGTCTCATCAAGACTTTTTAGCCAAAGCACAGCATTTGGATGATATTCGTCGTGAAGCATCTATCCCATTGGCGAAGCAGTTGACTGAACAAGTGAAGCAGCTCGCGCTCCCAGAAGCACATTTTGAATTTAAGTTTGAACTTCTAGAACAAGCTTCAAGTGAAGGTTTAAGCTTTATTCAACTCCTGTTCACCGCAAACAAAGGGATTCCTGCTCAGCCTTTAGCACGCGTGGCATCGGGGGGTGAATTGTCACGTATCGCCTTAGTCATGCAAGTGATGAATGCTGAAAAAACCGAATCCGAAGTCTTAGTCTTTGATGAAATTGATGTCGGGATCAGTGGCGGAACGGCAGAAATTGTCGGACGTTTGTTGGCTGATTTGGCACAGCATGTTCAAATTTTATGTATTACTCACCAAGCCCAAGTCGCTGCTCAATCTGACCAACATCTTTTGGTGAAAAAACGTCAAACGGATCCTGCAAGCAGTACCATTATCGAATTAGAAGAAGATGATCGGATTCAAGAGCTGGCTCGAATGACCGGTGGGGTGGAGATTAGTCAAACGACCTTACAACACGCAAAACAATTACGACAATTAAAATTTCAACATAGTTAATTTTAATTGTTTTCAAAAAAGCCTGTGGATTAAAAACTACACAGGCTTTTTTCTTAAACACACTATTTGACAATTCCCTGATACACAAAGGCTTTCGAGCCTAAGGTATAGCGTAAATATTTATACTGCGGCTGATGTTGTTGATTGAGTAACATTACATCCACGTGTTTCGGACTGATTTTGAGATATTCATTCCCGCTACGACGATCGGTTTCATAATGGCAGTCATAATCTACCGAGATTTGATCTAGTTTCTTTTGCTTAGGTTGAAATACATAAGATTTAAGTAACTGTTTTGGTCCAACTTCAACAGCTCTTAGATGATGTAGTCCACTGCAATTATCACCTTTATAATAACTCTTCACCAAATATACGGTTTTATTTTGGATGTTGATCGGTAAAATTTGATTGATATAGCCTGAGTCAAATTGATCTAAATGTTGCGTTTTTCCCGTTGCATATTGCACATAGCTGCTCCACTCCCCCATGGTGCCTCCGCCAGACACATCAAAACTATAAAATTTTAGTTTTTTATCCGGAGAATATTGCACATGAACAAAACCTTGCTTTTCCAGTTGCGTAAATCCGTAGTGAAAACTGCTGGGATCTGCCGCAATGACATCCACAATTTCACGTTCTATCGCTGCATTGACCTCATAAAAATTTAAGTTTTTATATTTTTTAATCACCTGAGATTCATGTTTTTGTAAGTCAGCGCTTCCTGCAAAGCCTGAAATAGGTAGGCTTGCACAGAGTGCCATCCCTATTATTTTTGAAAAATGTGTCATTGTTGCACCCTCAGTTTATCCTGCTATTTTAAGCAATCTCAGTCATCCATCACGTATAACTTCTCCTCACTTTTGTACTGCTGTTGTTCAAATCACCAATCATCTCTTCACAATTCACCACATTGCAGACCTGCCTGCACGATGACGATTTTGATCATGCCCCTCACCGGTCGAGCATGACAAATATTGAATTTGCAGAAAAACTCATTGTTGAAAACTTGTGAGTCTAGTATGTTGATAAATACAACGTTATTCGAATGCAATTCACCCCAAAAATTAAACTTACCCCAATAAGGAGAAGCCATTAGGTGACTAAACAATACCTCACACACCGCTGCCTGATTGCTCCACCCGAAATGAACGATGAATTCTTTGCCAATACGGTGATTTATTTGGCTCGACATGATGAAGATGGCGCTCAAGGCATCATTATTAATCGTCCATCAGGTTTACAGATCAAAGAACTCTTGAATGATTTGGAAATTGAGGCAGATAATGTGCATCCTCATGAAGTGTTGCAAGGTGGACCTTTGCGCCCAGAGGCAGGTTTTGTTCTTCATACCGGTCAACCGACATGGCATTCGTCTATTGCTGTAGGTGAAAATGTTTGTATTACCACCTCTAAAGATATTTTAGATGCGATCGCACACAATGAAGGTGTGGGTCGCTATCAGGTGGCCCTAGGCTATGCCAGTTGGGGTAAAAGCCAATTAGAAGAAGAAATTGCTCGGGGTGATTGGCTCATTTGTGACTCAGACATGGATTTAATATTTAACTTACCTTATGACGACCGCTGGGACGCTGCCTATAAAAAAATGGGGGTAGACCGCATGTGGTTATCATCTGAGATTGGACATGCCTGATTTACCACAATATCAAATGATTATGGCCTTTGACTTTGGCACACAAAAAACAGGAATGGCTGTAGGACAAGCCCTGATTGAAAGTGCAAATCCCCTACCACTCTTTCCCATGAAAGATGGCATTCCCAATTGGGATAATCTACTCAAGATTGTGAAACAGTATCAGCCGGATTTGTTTATCGTGGGTCTACCGCTCAATATGGATGATAGCGAATCTGAACTCTCCACACGTGCGCGTAAATTTGCACGACGCCTTCGCCACCAAACCAATATTGAAACCTTGATGGTCGATGAACGCTTAACGACACGTGAAGCGCGTGATGAATTAGATCATTATCAAGCCCAAGGCCGTGCGAAGAATCTTTCTGCCGACAGCCTTGCTGCAGCATTATTTATTGAAAGTTGGTATCGAAATCCAGTGGGACTGAAACCTTAAGCGCTTTCAACAAACAGGCAAATAAAAAAGCATCCGAAAAAGGATGCTTTTTTATGCGCAAGATTGATCACTCAATGCTGCGCAAATGAAATGATTGGGGATAACTTAGTTTTTATCCACAATATGAATCGTGGTGGTTCGACCCGCGACAAAAGCCAGCTGATCATGCGGCACTTCATCCAGTACAATTTTCACTGGTACACGCTGTGCCAAACGAACCCAACTAAAGGTTGGATTGACATTAGCCAGTAAACCATCAGTCGATGTACGTTCACGGTCTTCAATCCCTGTTGCAACGCCTTGTACATGGCCTTTATAAACTTCAGAACTTCCCATCAGTTGGATTGTTGCAGGTGCGCCAACATAGATTTTATCCAGTTTGGTTTCTTCAAAATATCCCACAACATACAATTGTTGACGGTCAATTAAGGCCGCTACGGCTTGGCCGACTTTGACGTAATTCCCTGCTTTGAGTTCAAAGTTAGACAATGTTCCATCAGTCGGTGCAACCACTTCCGAACGGTTTAAATTCAATTCAGCCAAATGCAAACTGCTATTCGCCGCTTCAATCAGGGCTTTTTGCTGCACCACACTGGCTTTGGCTTGTTCAATCGCTGCCTGAGTTTGTTCATGCTCTGCATGTGATTGATCACGTACTGCAAACATTTGATCTTGTTCTTGTTTTGAAATCGCACCGTCCATCAAACTTGCATAACGATTTGCATTTTTATCTGCAAGATTAATATTGGCTTGTGACTTCACTAGATTGGCTTTAGCTTCAGCAAGCTGCGCTTCAGCCCCTGCCAGTCCTGCTTTGGCTTTCGCCAAGTCAGATTTGGCTTGCTCAACATCCAAAGCTTGACGTGCCACATCTATACGAAACAGCACTTGGCCTTTTTTCACTTGTTGGTTGTCTTGAACTAAAACGTCTGTGACCAAACCTGAAACATCCGATGACACTTGAATCACGTCACCACGTACCCGTCCATCACGCGTCCATGGTTCCGAATTGTAATAGTCCCAAATATGTTTCAGCGCAAGTAATGCACCGCATAGCACGATTATCAACAATACAGGCCGAACATATTTTCGGACATTCAAATGGGTCATACGATTACCTCAATCATTTCATTTTTTAGGGGCTTAGAACTGGCAGAAAATAAAGATTTCATGCACCAGCCAAAGCAACATCACAAATACACCCAAATAAAAAATATTGAGCATCGGCACCCAATCTGGCGCCATCCATCGGTCAAGCAAACGCATGATGACCCGCAATAACAGATAGGCCAATACCGCTTGAATCAATAGAATGGGCACATAGACGCCATATACATTTAGCTCACCCATGTTGTGCCTCGACCTGTAAATTATCTGGTGTTTGCTGTGTTAGGACATGACACAAACTGCTTTGAATATTGTTCAGCGAATACTGAATTCGATGCATAACATCATCGTTTTCCACACCCTGAACAGCCTGATTCAATCGTTGAATTCGCTCTACAATTTGCTGTTTCAAGCTCATAGACACATTCTTTTGCCCTTGTTCCATGGCCCGAAAATAGTCATCTAAATCTTGTTGTAACTCTTCGAGTTCGCTGACCAGTGCATCATTCGGATCGAGTTTATTCATGAGTTCTTGCAAGCGGGTTAAATCAATCACAGCACTGGCTTCCACCAAAGCCCACTCGATCTGTTGTTTTAAATTCCCTGATTGCACCATTTTGCTGTTTAGGATGCCGATTCGGTCCAACATACTGCGTAAATGCACCCGAAACGGTAAGCCATACGGCAGATATAATGCCTGACGCAGTGCTTTGTAATGCTGTGAAAGTATGCGTTGGGCCGTCATATCCGGTGACATCGCACGCACTAAATGAATAATAAACACCGAAATAATGGGTCCCAAAACCGTCCCAATCGATGCATCGAAGAAAAACACCTGATCAAGGCTAAAGCGGTTTTGAAAATTCAGCCCCATGATGGTGCCCATCAAAAGCGGCAAGCTGATCCCGACCAAAGGCGGATGTAAAAATAGCATCAGACAGAACATCACAAACGGTGCTAACACCACGATCAACTGCCAAAAAGCGGTCACATGCGGGAAAATGCCATTGGCGTAGATGAACACCATGAAAGCCGCATACATATTGGCGCGAATAAACATTTTCAATGCAGGAACAGGGTTATCCATTGCAGTTAAAATACAAGCACTGATTGCAGCCATTTCGGCCATCATAAATCCAGCTTTCCAACCACTAACGATCCAAAAACCCGTAGAAATTAAAATAATCAAACATGCGGACACCCCGCCACGAATGGCAACACCTGCATCTCGATGCAAAGTCGGATAATGACTATTGCCCAAGGCGGTCAGTGTGGCAGGTAAAGTGGAGTCGCCTTGCTGTACCCCCTGCCAAAGCAAGCGAATCGCACGAATATTCTGAATAAAATGCCGAATATCCATTTTTAGACTACCTAAAATCACCTGTTGTGATGGCAATGCCTGTGCCTGAATGTGTTGAAAATCTTGCTCAAACTGTTCAGGCAATTGATTGAGTTCACTTTCCTCAATCTGATGTTGATCTAATAAAAACGCGGCAATATGTTCATGGGCTTGCTTGAGTGCCGTCCGATAATTTGCATCCAGACCATCTAATTGTTTCATCCGTTCAGACATGGCCACCAAGTTGCTGACCAACAAACTCAACTGATGCAAGATTTCCTGCAACGGACGTGTCATGCCTTTTAAGGTGGATTTTTCATAAGACAAATGCACCGCCATGACATGTATATCGGCGATATCTCGTGCAATATTGCCGAGATTTTTAGAATAATTTTTTAGCTCGGCAGGCTCTAATAAAATCTGATCAAAAATTTCTTTGGTATCGGCAAAGGTTTTGCTCACCCGTGTTTCGACGGCAGGGCCAATATGCATTGGAAATAATGTCGTGGTCACGATGGCACTACAGACCACACCCACCGTAATTTCGAGAAAACGCCCCAAGGCCATATCGAAAATCGAAGCAGTATCAATAAAATACACCACGTTAAAACAGATAATGACCGTGGTATAACCCGCCAACATGGAAACATAACTACGAGGCGTGCGGTCTAGCAATGACAAATACAGGCAAAACCCAACCCAAACCGCTAAAAACACCGTAAACAGTACAGGCATGTGGATGAGATGTGGCAGTGCCACCACCGACACGGCCGCCCCTAAGAACGTCCCTAATACACGATACAAACTTTTTGAAGACGTCATGCCTGAATATGGATTCGCGATCACGAAAACGGTGCCAATCGCCCAAATCGGATAAGCCAAATTCAGTACAAAGGCCACATACAATGCCAACATGCCCGCGATGAACGTTTTGGTCGCAAAAATCCAGTCCATTTTATTGGGCCGAAAAGCGAGTATTTGTTTCGTCAGCAGCATGATGGATCTCGGTGGTTTGCTTCTTTTTAGTGAAAACGACCTCGTATCGAATGCTTAAACATTCGACAGCACAACCTGTATCACGGCACAGGAATGACTAGAAATTTCAATAAGTAAAGAAGCGATTCAAATCGTATTTCAAACCATTTGAATACAAAAAGTAATGTGCAACATTGCCTGCGCATCGAACATATGGGGCAATATTTATTCAATATAGGATATTTTCATAGCAATTTTGCTAAAAAAATAAATAATAGTCAATATAAATATCTTATTTTGATAATTTAACTATATTTTAAATGCATATTTTAAGTTTTTCTTATGCTTTTATCAGGATGCCCTAAGAAACCCTGAGATATTTCAGATTTGTTTCATTTCCAATGTAGAAAAGCGCAACATCAGGCCGAGCAATTTGTTATAAAGTAACTTAACGATTCATTTTTTATTGTGACCAAGCAGGTTCTTATGGCGCTTTCCAGTTTTGGTAAAATTCTCACCGTACTCGACTTATTTTCAGTTGCTCGTCCCATCATCAATGTCGACATTATTAGTGAAGAATTAGGCTTATCTAAACCAACGAGCTATCGCTATTTAAAAGAACTGGTTTCTGCTGAATTATTGCAGCGCCTCAGTGGGACTTCTGGCGATTACACACTGGGTTCAAAAATTGCTGTGCTTGATTTTATTTCTCGCACCACCGATCCATTGGTGCAAATTAGCATTCCCTTCATGAAAGAAATTGTGGAACGCACAGAGTCTTGTTGCTTATTGACGCATCTGAATATCGACTCATGTATTGATGTACATCATGAACTGTATAAGGACTATACTGCCTTGGCATATGGTCGAGGTAGCCCACGTCCAATGTACAAAGGCTCATCGTCTAAAGTGATTTTGTCGCAGTTACCTAAGCAACGGATTTTAGATTATTACCACCGTTTTGCGGACGAGTTATCTCAAGTTGGTTTTGCGCATAATGAAGAAGAATTTATGCTGCAAATGAAAAAGATTAAAAAGCAGGGTTATTATTTTTCCAATGGTGAAGTTGACCCGAATATGTCGAGCTTATCGATTCCGATTAAATTTTCCAGTAAAGAACCCCCGCTTGCTTTGACCCTATTGGCGTCTAAAAATCGTTTTGAATTTATGAATTTTCAAAAAGTCGTAGAAATGATGCAAGACTGTACAGCGCGTATTGAGAAAAAATACAGCAGTATGATGGAAGAATCGGACGCCATTTAAATCTGATCAGATTGCGCACAACTGATGCGATGTTGTAAAGATGATATTTAATTAATCTGATAAACCCATATTATTAATTGAATTTATTAATTATAAATATTGGATAAATTATCATAATATGATTATTGTTCTTTAGCAGTCATCTCAGCCATGTGTTCCATGATTTCAGTTGATTGTCGCTATACTCTTCCTCAGAGAAAGAAAAAAGCTCATCTAGATATGGGCTTTTTTTACGGCTGTTGATCATAGAAATAACGAAAGGTTAAATTCACCCTCGGCTCGGTCACTTTCATCGACTTCATTAGGGCATGTTTCCAATACCGTTGGGTTTTCCCACGCATCACAATCAACTGTCCACTTTGCAGTAAAAGCTGTACTTTCTCTTGAGTGCTTTTATGTTTAAAGCAAAACTTTCGGCTTGCACCAAAACTCAAAGATGCGATCACCACCTGCTGTGTGGGTGAAAGCAAAGATGGCTCATCATCACTATGCCACCCCACCGCTTGCGTACCATTTTCGTATAAATTGGCCAAACAGGAATTAAACGTCTGACCCACCCGTTGCTCAATATATTTCTTTAAGCGCAGTAAAGCCGGATTCCAGATCAATGCCTGCTTTTGCATGCCTGAATAGTGATACTCATAATGAGCATCTCCATACCAAACCACTTTTCGTTCCGTTTGAAAATACTGTCCATGCAAAATGACTTCATCATGCTGCCAAGCCAACTGCGTGAGGAAATAGCGTAAATATTTTTCACTGTCTTCAGCATTGAAGATCAATCCATAATCTTCAACTTCACCATCATAGGGCAACAGATTTGCATGCGGTTCAGGCGTAAATAATTCAAAATTCATCGGTTCAACTCAACACTGTTTGGCACAGCAGCGTGATGCTGATGTCGTGAGCACATTTAAAAAATATCTTAGCCGAAAAACTCTCGTCACAAATCAAAACATTGTCATTACTTGTCGCATAGAATTTTCAGTCTTAGACTAAAGCTCATATTCACAATAAAAATAATTGCTTATGAATCTGTGGCAACTTTTCCAAAAACTACGCCCATTCGTACAGCCATACCGCTGGCTGGTGGTCGTGACGCTGATCTTGACCTTAATTGGCTCACTTACGGCACAGGTAAATGCCCTGACACTCAAATATGCCGTAGACAGCATCAATCAGCTTTTGCAACAAGGTCTCGGTCTAGCCAATGGTTGGCATATATTAATCACCATCAGCGTGGTCTTACTAGGAAAAGAAGTCATCAATGCCATCGTGCAATTTGGACAAAAATCGTTTGGTGAAAAGTTACGTATTTTAATTTCTCAGGATTTGTCCCAAGGCATTATTGAAAAATTTATCACCTATCGATTGGCATTCTTCGATCAACAAGACAACCAAGCAGGTAAGCTCCAAACTCGAATTGATCGGGGTGTCAGCTCGCTCACACGATTGGTTCAAATCTTTTTTATTGATATTTTACCATTATTTACCAGTGCCATTATTGCACTGGGCTTAATGTATTATGCCAATGTTTGGGTTGGTGTGGTGGCCACAATTATCGTGCCGATTTATTTTTGGCTGACCTTCAAACAATCACAAAAACTGGCAGGCAAACGCCGTGCCCTACGCGATAATTTTGAAAAGAAAAATCAGGGTATTCTGAGTATTATCAATTCGATAACGGTCATTAAATCTTTTAACAAAGAAGCCGTCGAATCGAAAAAACAATTAAATCTGCAAAAGTCGCTGACTGAAAACCAAATGCAGACACGGCAAACCAGTTATATCTTTGACGGACTCAAAACCTTTATCGAACAGGTCGGTGTGGTACTGATCATCATTCTGACAGCCTATTTTGTTTTGGATGGGCAAATGAGTATCGGGATGATTATGTATCACGTGTTGTTATTTAATAACGTCTCTGCCCCTATTCGCTCGCTGCATCGTATCTATGATGAAATTAACTCTGCGATGATTTATTCGGAAAGCTTCTTTAATATCTTAGAAGCGGATCATGAAATTGAAACCAGTGGCACTGCCCAACCTACGATTCAAGGTCAATTTGAATTGAGCAATGTCGACTTTAGCTATCCCAATGGTTTTCAGGCATTGCACCGCATCAACATGACCATCCAACCGAATAAAATCACCGCATTGGTTGGTTTATCTGGCGCTGGTAAATCGACATTAATTAGCTTATTAGATAAGTTTTATCATCCTCAAGCGGGCAATATCAAACTCGATGGCATCGACCTAGAACAAATTGATACGCAGTATTTACGTGAAAATATTGGTTTGGTTTTACAAAAAAATCATATTTTCCCAGGTTCAATTTTTGAAAATATTCGCTATGGCAAAAGTACAGCCACAGAGCAAGAAGTCTTTGATGCAGCACGAAAAGCCTCGATCCATGATCAGATCTTAAAACTTCCACATGCCTATGAAGCCGATGCCCTACTGCTTTCGGGTGGACAACAACAGCGCATTGCCTTAGCACGCATGTTCCTGAAAAATCCACCGATTATTTTCTTGGACGAACCGACGGCTAGTTTAGACGCGATCGCTGCTGAACAAATTAAAAATAGTCTGGATCAAATTAAACAAGGGCGTACCGTCATCATGATTTCACATAGTTTGTCGCAAATTATCGATGCCGATTACACCTATGTGATGAAAGACGGACAAATCGTAGAACACGGGGAGCATCATGATTTGTACCATCAAGAAGGTGCCTATAAGCAAATCTTCGATGCGATGGCGAAAAGTTTAAATATTGACAAAATTGCCCGGACTTTTGAGGAAGACGAAGAAACACATAGTTAATTTTAGACCGAAAAAAGCCCATCGTTTGATGGGCTTCGTTCATATTTGTTTTATTCAATTAACGCTGAACTTTTTGCTCAATTTCTTCAACACTGGTGTGACGGACATCTAGACCTTTCACCATATAAATCACCTGTTCAGAGATATTTCGAGCATGGTCACCAATACGTTCAAGTGAACGCAGCACCCAAAGTACATTCATCACCCGAGTAATATGGCGTGGATCTTCTATCATATACGTCATGAGGGTACGGGTTGCCGATTGATACTCGCGGTCAATATCAGCATCGGCCAAAAGGACACGTAAAGCCTGATCTACATCCAAACGTGCAAAGGCATCGAGCGCATCATGAATCATCACGCGGACTTGGTTGCCAATATGACGTGTTTCCATATAGCCACGCGGTGAACCCCCCTCTTCACACAAGCTTTGTGCAATACGGGCAATTTTTGCCGCTTCATCACCAATCCGTTCTAAATCGGTGTTGGCTTTCGACATCGCAATCACCATGCGTAGATCAATTGCAGCAGGATGACGACGCGCCAAAATTAGGGTAAGCGCTTCATCAATTTCAGTTTCCATACGGTTCACCGTATTGTCTTGAAATTGAACATCAATCGCCATTGTTGCATCCGTATCCAATAAGGCATGAATGGCATTTGCAACCTGCTGCTCCACTAAACCACCCATGGTCATAAATTTGGTATGCACATCCTGCAACTCTTCATTGAATTGCGAAGAAATATGATGGTTTAAAACAGGATTATTAGGCAAAGCGAGTCTCCACTACAACGTGAATCGGCAGATTTTAGTGCCATATTAAAGCATATTGATTGTGAAACTTTTATGACCATGGATTATTTCTTTAGTAGGATCGATGGCTGATTTTTCTGATCGACCAACCACGCATTCATTTCCACTAAATCAGCTTCCGTTAATTTCCCAACAGAGGCTTTGAGTTGCAATACATGTATTAAATAATCGTACTTGGAATTTAAATAATCTTGACGGGCTGAAAAGGCATTACGCTGTGCCAGCAGCACATCAACCATGGTTTTCAGACCTTCCTGATACTGGGCTTGTGAGGCCAATGACACTTGCGCGGAAGAATCCATCGCGGCTTTACGTGCCTGTAATTTACTTTGATCCGTTTCGACTTGCATATAAGATTTTTTTACATCGGTTTGTGCTTTTCGAATTGCTGCATCCACCTGTGCTTGGCTTTTTTCAACATTGATCGCCGCTTGCTTAATGGATTTCTGTGTCCGTCCACCATTAAACACATTCCAGTTCATTTCAATCCCCACCTGATCAAATTGACCATCTTGCGACATGATGGATTGTGGACTTTGCTTGTTATACCCATAGGTCCCTACCGCTTCAATCTGAGGATATAAGGCGGCCTTTTCAACGCGTTTACCATCTTCCGCATAACGTTGTTGCATACGCGCTTGTAAAATACCTAGGTTCTGTCCCTGAGCCAGTTCTTCCCACGCTTGTACATTGTTTGGAATCGGTTTTTCAAACTGAAAATCTTCACGTAACACCGCCAAATTTTCTCGATATAGCCCAATCAATTGCTGTAATTGTTCCTGCGCCAAAACCAATTGAACATTGGTTGCCATGCGGTTTGCCCGTGCATTTTGATATTGTGCATTGGCTTCACTGACATCACTTTTTGCCACTAGGCCTTCTTTTAATTTGCCATTCATCATGCGCAGCTGTTCAGATAGCGCCTGTTCTTCTTGTAGGTTGGCAACCGTCAATGCTTGCTGGCGTAGAACATTAAAATAAGCTTCAGAGACATTTAAAATATGATCTTGTTTTTGAATCCGCAGATTAATTTCACTTAAATTAATCGAGGTCTTTACTTGCTTCAGCCCTTCCCATGCATCCCAACGAAAAATGGGCTGACGGGCAGTGAGCGCAATTTGTCTTGTTGTGGTGCTGTCTGGCATGATCAGCCCGGCTTGAGCGCCGCTTTGGTTGGAATTTTGATTTTTTCGGGTCACATTTCCGGAGATTGTTACCGTCGGGAGTAAGTTCCCATTGGCAATCCCCAAATTCAATTTATCCGCTTCATATTGTAGTTTATTGGCTTGCCAATTGGGGTCTTCTTGTTTTGCACGTTCATAAGCTTGCACAAGATCTAGCGCACACGCCCACTGACTCGTGAAAAGTAAACAAAGACCCACCACAACTTTTTTGTTCATTTTTTTTGTAAATTCCTAATATTCAAATACCCGAGATTGAATATTCAAGCCTAAAACTAAGCAGATACTAATCATATCCTTGCAAATTTCCGTATGATTTTTATTAATTTTTTATATCAAATGCGACAAAACCAGATAATTTAAGTCGTTTTCGGACATTACTCACAACGCTATAACAAAGAACTGTACAATAGTACACATATTGCGCGTGTTTCATCTATAGAATAGTCGACATTCCATCGGACAATACCACTTCTATAGCGCATCGAGTTCCAGTGTCAAAAATTTTTCAGCTGCCTGCAAAGTTTAGTGCAATGTTTTTATGTTTCAGTATGTTGAATGGATGCCAACAACAACCTGAACCACAACCTGCACCAGAGTTTCCCAACAATAAGACTGTTCAAAAAGAAGCAGTCGATTTGTCTTTGCTGTGCAAAAAACTTGAAAAAAATATGCTGGAAATAGACGATCAACGCACAACTTTTGCTTTAGAACAAATCAACCAAGATCTCAAAGTCTGCTTGCCGCTGTTAAAAGCGGACGAACAAAAAAAATTACTGCGCTTGTCCAATCAAATGTATCGCAACTTTTTACATGTTGAACGTACAGCTCAACAGCAAATGGCATTCGAACAATTTGCTTTTGATATGGCTCAGCATCCGACCATTCAACAAAATCATTATGAACAGCTCACCGCCCGAGATCAGTATTTACTGAAACATAAAGGCCAAGCCTATGTGGAATTGTTCGATGCAGGTGAAGGACAATTACGCTATCGCCGTAGTCCTGAATATTTAGCCAAAATTTTTGCGCCGTATATGGAAGAATCTGAGCAAGTCTTTATTGAAAAACTGGCTGAACAAAATGCACAACCTGCCTTGTTGCAACAAAGTTTAGCCATTGAGCCGCAAGAGATTGCTACACGTGCAATTTTTTGGGAAGACTATCTCAAGCAATATCCAGATAGCCCATACAAAAAAGATGCACAACAATTACTATATCAATATAGTCAGTTGTTATTTATTGGTTCGGCACATAGTCCAGTTTCCAATGACTTTTCAGACCGCCTCAGTATTCAAGCCAGTTCTTTAGAAGAAATTGAACGCTTGGCTCAATTAAAAAACTCCAAATTGGCAGATCAGGCGCGTTTATTTTTAAAATTATTAGATCAAAATACTGCTGCATCTAATCAGCGATCAGAAGCGCAGTTGTTGAATTTAATTGGTGTCCGTAATCCTGATCCGCATTATAAGAAAGACTGTTTTAGCGACGCCATCTGTGTAAATCAGTCCTCTACTTAGCAAAATCCAAATCAATTGCACACGAGCCTAGCCAAAATTCTGCACAGCAAAATTGATGAAAAATAACACTGTTTTAAAACAGCCTTCATGCTAGTATCCGCACAAAGCTTGACGGAGCGCAGGTAATTTCCTGCTGAGATCATCTAAATTTAGTTCGCTAAATTTAAGGATGAGTACCGTTGAACCTGATCAGGTTAATACCTGCGTAGGAATCAAGCCATCTAAAAACTTAAGCCCTTCTTATCTCTTGGTGTTACGCCTTTATTTTCAGGTGAATCCATCAGATAAACCGCCACGTTTTTGGTCGTGCTTGATTCGTTGATGTCATTCATAAGGATCATTGCAATGAACCAATTAACGAATCTCACCGCTTCAGATCGCGCTGCTCAACATGAACAAGATGCTAAAGATCTCACTCGTATTCTCCCTGCATCAAAGAAAGTCTATATACAAGGCTCACGTCCTGATATTCGCGTACCAATGCGTGAGATTAGCCTTACAGATACGCCTACAGGTCTGGGTGGAGAAAAAAATCTGCCCATTATGGTCTATGACACCTCTGGTGCTTATACCGACCCCAATATTCAAATTGACCTGAATCAAGGTCTACCCAATGTCCGTGAATCTTGGATTGAGTCTCGAAATGATACGGAAATACTCGATACCTTAACTTCAAAATTTGGGCAAGAACGTCTTCGAGATATTCGTACTGCAGAGATTCGTTTTGCGCATATTTCAAAACCGCGTCGTGCTCGTCGTGGACACAATGTCTCTCAAATGCACTATGCCAAACAAGGCATCATCACCCCTGAAATGGAATACATTGCGATTCGTGAAAATCAACGTCAGCGTGAAGGTGTTGATATGCGCCAACATGCCGGTCAAAATTTTGGCGCCCGTAATTTAACTGAAATCACGCCTGAATTTGTACGTCAAGAAGTGGCTGAAGGTCGTGCCATTATCCCTGCCAACATTAACCATCCTGAATGTGAACCGATGATTATTGGTCGTAACTTCTTGGTGAAAATCAATGCCAACATTGGTAACTCAGCGCTCGGCTCAAGCATTGATGAAGAAGTGGCAAAAATGACGTGGGCAACTCGTTGGGGCGCTGACACCATTATGGATTTATCGACAGGTAAAAATATCCATGAAACCCGAGAATGGATTATTCGCAACTCACCTGTACCCATTGGCACCGTACCGATTTACCATGCTTTAGAAAAAGTTGACGGTGTCGCAGAAGACTTAACCTGGGAAATTTTCAAAGACACACTGATTGAACAAGCAGAGCAAGGTGTCGATTACTTTACGATTCACGCAGGCGTGCTGCTTCGTTATGTTCCACTCACCGCCAACCGTTTAACAGGGATTGTGTCACGTGGCGGATCCATCATGGCGCAGTGGTGCTTAGCGCATCATGAAGAAAACTTCCTGTATACGCATTTTGATGAAATCTGCGAAATCATGAAAGCCTATGATGTGTCATTCAGTTTAGGTGATGGTTTACGTCCGGGCTGTATTCAAGATGCCAACGATGAAGCCCAATTTAGTGAATTACGCACCTTAGGTGAATTGACTCACCGTGCATGGGAGCATGATGTGCAAGTCATGATTGAAGGTCCAGGCCACGTCCCAATGCACATGATCAAAGAAAATATGGATCTACAGCTAGAGGTTTGCAAAGAAGCACCTTTCTATACCCTTGGACCACTCACCACTGATATTGCGCCGGGCTATGACCACATTACCTCTGCGATTGGTGCAGCAATGATTGGTTGGTATGGCACCGCGATGCTGTGTTATGTGACCCCGAAAGAGCACCTTGGTTTACCAGATAAAAAAGACGTCAAAGACGGCATTATCACCTACAAAATTGCAGCCCATGCCGCAGACCTTGCCAAAGGTCATCCCGGTGCGCAGGCCCGTGATAATGCATTGTCGAAAGCACGCTTTGAATTCCGCTGGGAAGACCAATTTAATCTGAGCTTAGACCCTGATACAGCGCGCAGCATGCATGATGAAACCATGCCGAAAGAAGCACATAAATCGGCCCATTTTTGTTCCATGTGTGGACCTAAATTTTGCTCAATGAAAATCACACAAAATGTGAGAGATTATGCAAAAAATCAGCAAGATATGCAGCCTTCTTCAGAATCTAATCCTGAAATTGAAACAGGTTTACAGAGCATGAAAGCGGCCTATCATGAACATGGTCAAAAGTTGTACCATAAAGTGTAAAGCTTAAAAAAAATCTTTTGTATTCAACAAAATCTCGGTTAGGATGAAATGGAAGATTTCATCCTAATTAGCGCTTATGAATATTATTAAACAGGCCACATATAACAAAAAAGATTACAGCATTGAAGGGCGTGAACATCTTTATAAAGGCTTTATTCAAGTTGAAAAAGTTCTGCTTCGACACCGCTTATTCCATCAAGACAACATGATTCCAACCATTCAGCGTGAATTGATTCATCGTCCTGAAGCAGCAGGTGTACTGATTTATAGCCATCAACAACAAAAATTTGCCTTAATTGAACAATTCCGCATTGGGGCGATTGATGATGAAACTTCGCCATGGCAACTAGAGATCATTGCCGGCGTGCTCGATGGTGATGAATCTGCTGAAAGCTGTATCCGTCGTGAAAGTTTGGAAGAATCAGGCTGTGAATTAGATGCACTACAGCATTTATTTAGTTTTTATCCCTCTGCGGGTGCCTGTGCTGAATTATTCCACCTTTATAGTGCTGAAGCTGAACTGCCCGAACATGGAGGAGTCTTTGGCATGCCTGATGAGGGAGAAAATATTCAATTGCATATCTTAAACTATGCTGATATTCCTGAATTATTAACCAATGGTCGGCTAAAAAACGCACCTGTCATTATGGCCTTGCAATGGTTACAACAACAAATACATACTACAAGGAATGTCTAAGGGGAAGGACATGACTTTAAGAGACACACCACAATACGACTGGACACTGATCCAGATCTCGGACACACATTTAATGGATCAGGAAGATCTTGAGTTTGTCCGCATGAATCCAGAGCAGAGTTTTCACGATGTGATTCAACAAATTCAGTTGAACCATCATCACATCGATACGCTTGTCCATACTGGCGATCTTGCACAAGTGCCGGTAGAGCGCACCTATGCGCGTTATCGCGAATATATGCAACAGCAGCCGTTTCCGTTTTATCAGATTCCGGGGAACCATGACGAAGCGTCTTGCTTCCCATTTCATCAACAGGAAGATCGGGCTCACTGCATCGCATTAGGCAATTGGTGTCTGATTTTACTGAACAGTGCGGTCAAAGGAAAAGTCGATGGTTGGGTATCACAACAGCAGCTAGAACAATTAGATCAGTTGCTCACAGCACACCCACAGCAACACATCATTGTGGCATGCCACCACCACCCTTTTGCCATGCAATCGCATTGGATAGATCAGCACAAATTAAAAAATGCTGAACATCTGATGGATGTGCTTTCACGCCATGACAATGTCAAAATTGTACTGTGCGGACACGTACATCAAGACTCGTCTAATCAATGGCGCAATATTCAGTTTTTATCGACACCTTCGACCAGTGTTCAGTTCAAACCACATAGTGAAAATTTTGCCTTAGATGAAGCTTTACCAGGGTATCGTGCACTCTATCTGAATGATAATGGTGAATTTAAAACGGAAGTTGTTCGGGTCAAATTGAAACAACCTCAAATTAATGTTGAAATTTCAGGTTATTAACTTTTCAATTTGATTTTTTTGCTTTACTTTATGCCTTCTAAAGGAAAAGTGATAGTTAGAATCCAAACATCAAAGACTATCAATAAGCAGAAAAAGTCTATATGATGACGACCCCCACAGAAGGAAACTCTGTGTTGGGTGGATAAAAAACTTGCATATCACCATATTTTTTGCGTATAGATATATGCATATGATGAGGAATGCCCTATATGGCGAATGACAACCAAAATCAAGTCTTAGACGAACAAACTGATGTAGTAGACGAAAAGTCTACCAAACGCGTGCGCAAATCAAAGCCAAAGGCGACTGAAGGTGGTTCTACTGCAAGCTTATTTGGTATTGAACCTTATCAGCCTAAAAAGAATGAAGAATACATGTCTGAAGGGCAACTTGAGCATTTCCGCCACATCTTATTGGCGTGGAAAGCTGAGTTAATGTCAGAAGTAGACCGTACTTTGAATACCATGCAGGACGAAAATACTGCGCTTCCAGATGTGAACGACCGTGCAACGCAAGAAGAAGAATTTGCGATTGAACTTCGTACACGTGATCGTGAACGTAAACTGATCCGTAAAATTGAACAATCAATTGAAGCGATCAAAAATGATGACTACGGTTTCTGTGAAACGTGTGGTATCGAAATTGGTTTACGTCGCCTAGAAGCACGTCCAACAGCGACTTTATGTATCGACTGCAAAACACTTGCAGAGATCAAAGAGAAGCAAAATAACGGTTAATTCTGTGTTGAGTAATTCCTCTCTAGCCCTCCCTTTAGATAAGGGAGGGAAAGCTGCAGAGCATTACGTGGGTCGGTTTGCGCCATCGCCAACCGGCCCTTTGCATTTTGGCTCTTTAATTACAGCAGTTGCAAGCTACTGCGATGCCCGTGCCCATCAAGGGCAATGGGTGGTTCGTATCGAAGATACCGACATTCCACGTATATTTCCCGGCAGCGAAGAACACATCTTACGTTGTATTGATGCTTTTCAATTCGAACCAGATACCGAGATCATTTTCCAAAAAGACCGCCTCGAAATCTATGAGCAGGTCATTACACATTTGCATGCCCAAGGCTTGGTCTATGCTTGTCAATGCACCCGAAAAATGCTCGGTTCGAATCATATCTATCAAGGTACATGTCGTAATCTTGGTCTTCCCCTTCAGGATCAGGCTATTCGAATCAAAGTCGATGCACAGAACATTTGTTTTACCGACCGCTTACAAGGGACGCATTGCTCCAATCTGCAGCAAGATTTAGGTGACTTTGTCTTAAAACGCCGTGATGGCATTATCAATTATCAACTTGCTGTCGTGGTGGATGACTACCTACAAGGGATGACCCATGTCGTACGTGGGGCTGATCTTTTGGACAATACCGAACGTCAAATTTGGCTCGGACAGATTTTGGGTTATCCACACCTTGAATACATGCACTTGCCATTGGCAATGAATAATCAGGGACAAAAACTTTCAAAACAGAATATGGCTCAAGCTCTTGATTTAAGCCAAGCGGCACCTTTATTACAACAAGCATTGCAAGCCCTACACCAACCGGCAGTCGACTTAGATACGCCACGTATTATGCTGCAACAGGCGATTGCGCAGTGGAATATTCAATATATTCCCCATGGCACAGCATTGCCTCAAATCTATCAATAAACCCAAATATTGATCTAAGCCAATCACTCGATTTTCAATTGAATTATGCTTTAATAAAGTGATCAATCGACCATTGTAGAGCCTAATGTTTTTTATTTTTGGATTTGGTCCGAAAACCAAAGTCATTGAAAAGAGCCAATTTACTTGCCCTGTCTGCCGAAGCAGAACTCAGTATGAGTTAAAACAGCAACGTAATTATTTTTCTTTATTTTTTATCCCATTGATTTCCCTTTCTAAAGCCAAGGCGAGCTTGGTCAAATGTCTCCATTGTGGAACGGAGATGCCAGCCAGTGTCCTCCACCATGCATCTCCCGATCCGCAACGAGATACCAATTTAGAAGCTTGATTCTTCTTTACTTGGGTTTACTTCTTTGGTCGTCGCATCGATCTTTAAGATCAGACTCACCATAACCGCACAGATAATCAGAGAAGACCCCCCATAACTAATAAACGGTAAGGTCAAACCCTTGGTAGGAAGCATGCCCATGTTCATGCCGGCATTCACCAAAATTTGCAGCAAGAAGATAATACTAATGCCATAAGCCAAGTAGCCTGCACGTAAGTATTGATGACGTAAAGCACGATGACCAATGCGAATACAGCAGATCAACATCACAAATGACAGCGTCAATACGGTCAAAATCCCAAAGAAGCCAAATTCTTCGCCCAAAACCGCCAACATGAAGTCAGTATGAGCCTCAGGTAAATACGACATTTTTTGAATACTATGACCCAAGCCGACACCAAACCATTCACCGCGACCAAAAGCCATTAATGCATTCGACAACTGGTAGCCTGCGCCTAATGGATCATTCCATGGATTTGAGAACGACATCAAACGTTCTAAACGGTAAGGTTCAAATAAAATCAAGAACACAAAGGCCATGATGATCGCACCAAAGGCAATTGCGAACTGAATCAACGGTGCTCCTGCGAGGAAGAATACCCCTAGCATGGTTAAGGCAATCACCACCGTCGCCCCTAAATCGGGCTCTGCCATGACCAAACCGACAGTTGCAGCCATAATCACTGCCAAACGTACCAAGCCCTTGATGTTATTGCGGACTTCTTCGGCACGCCGTACCACATAGTCTGCGGTAAATATCGCCATCATGACTTTGGCGACTTCCGAAGCCTGTAAGGTGAAACCAGCAATACGAATCCAACGTTTAGAACCATTGACCTCTGTCCCGACAGCCAATACAGCAGCCAGTAAGATAATCGTGATAATCCATAAAAAGAAGGTGTTATTAAACCAAACATTCAACGGCACTTTATAGGCGATATAGGCAGCGGCGGCGGCGGCGGCAATCGAAATCCCATGTCGTGAAATGTAATGGAAAGCATTTTCATGCATGCGTTCTGCATAGGGCATAGATGCAGATGCTACCATGATCGAACCAATACACAACAATGCCAAAACACAGAACACCAAAACATTGCGCACGTTGACCTCGGCAGGTAACCGAGGAAGCCAACGCTCTACAACTTCATTTATTCTATTTATGGTCGTCTGAGCCAACCCAGCCATACAACTTTCCTTATCGTTCTTTTAAACGAGTGCATTCACACAATCAACAAATTGGTGTCCACGCTCACTGTAGCCTTTAAACATATCAAAACTTGCGCACGCTGGAGACAATAAGACCACATCATTGGCTACCGCATTTTGTTGGCACAGCTCAACCGCTTGTTTCAAACTTTCAGCATGAATCAGCGTGGTTGTCCCTTCAACCGCTTTTTCAATAATTGGACGATCTTCACCAATCAACACCGCAACTTTGGCATATTTTGAAAGTGAATCACGTAGCGCAGTAAAGTCCTGCCCTTTGCCTTGACCACCTAAAATAATCGCCACTTTACCGCCTTTGGCTTCAATCGCAGCACCTAGACCATCAATCGCAGCTAAAGTCGCACCAATATTGGTACCTTTAGAGTCGTTATAATAACGAACACCATTCACTTCTTTGACAAATTCACAGCGGTGCTCTAAACCTTTAAAGGTTTTCAAAGTTTCCAACATGCCTTCTAGTGGCAAACCAATCGCTTCACCCAAAGCTAAACATGCCAAGGCGTTTGCCACATTATGAGTCCCTTGGATATACATGTCCGCACTTTTCAGTAAACGCTCACGACCACGTGCCAACCAAATTGTGCCATCAGTATCACGTAAAATACCGAACTGATTCATATCTGGTGCATTTAAGCCAAAGCTTTGCATTGGGGTGACATCTGGAACCAATGGACGTGTTAATGAGTCATCACGGTTATACACCACTTTTTTCACCGCTTGGAAAATACGATGCTTCGCAGTGTGATAGCCCATCATATCGCCATGACGGTCCAAATGGTCTTCACTCATGTTCAACACCACAGCCACTTCTGCTGCCAAGTTTGACGTGGTTTCTAATTGGAAACTTGAAAGCTCTAAAACATAAAGCTCTGGATCATCTTTGGTGAGATCCAAAGCTGGACGACCCAAGTTGCCACCCACTGCCACTTTTTTGCCTGCATCTGCTGCCATAAGACCAAATAAAGTCGTTACGGTACTTTTCGCATTCGAACCTGTAATCGCGACAATTGGCTTATCCGTCGCACGACGTAAAATTTGAATTTCTGAAACCACAGGAATGTTGGCTGCAATGGCCGCCTGAATTTGCGGTAATTTTGGATCTAGCCCCGGGCTGATAATAATTTCTTCTGCTTGGAGTAATAAATCTTGATCCAACTGACCAAAACTGGTTTGTACATCACTTGGAATTTGATCATGACCCGGTGGGACTGCTCGTGAATCGGTGACTGCAACGCGGTAGCCATGGCTATGTAAGAAATTCACTGCGGAAACACCAGAAATCCCTAATCCGGCAACAACCTTCAATCCACCACGCTGTATTAACATTTTCGCCCCATTTTTTTGGTCGGTTTTTAAATCTGACAAAATGTTAGCACTTTGCTGTTTTGAATGCTTTTTATGTTTTCACTTTCTCGCAGTTTTTTTGTGTCCGCTCGTAAAAAACCGCCCATCTCGGGCGGTTTCTTCAAGCAATTGAAGGTGAGCTTATTTCCACTTCACCGCTTGTACTTCAGCTTTTTTTGCAGATGAATTATCCGAAGCTGAACATCCACAACCGCCTGCACAGCCTGCTGCTATTTTTGGCTTTAACCATTTGGCTAGACTGTTCCAACCACGGTTTGCACAGTGCTCAGAAAAAGTTGTGAAGACTGAGTTCGATGTTTTTGGAAATACCTTCTTAAACACCACGACAGCACTCCAAATCACCAATACCGCAATAATTATTGATTCAAGCATGTCTCTCTCCTTTGTTCAGCTTTTGCCATTCACAATTCACGATCCAAAATAGCGTGTTGCAATTTGATACGTGATGAATGCCATTAGATAAGCCAAACCAAATAAATAGATAGTCATGAAACTCACCGTTTTCAAGGAGCCAGTTTCACGTTTAACTGTCGCCAGTGTCGCCAAGCAATGTGGCGCATAAATAAACCATACCAATAATGATAGACCGGTTGCCAATGACCAACCCAATGACCCATCGCTACTAATTAAATTTGCCAGACCTTGAGACATGGCATCTTCATCTGTTGCAGACAAGGCATACACCGTACCCAATGCCGCCACAACGACTTCACGTGCCGCCATCGCTGGAATTAAGGCAATACAGATCTGCCAATTAAAACCTAATGGTGCAAAGATCGGTTGTAATACATGCCCAAGCATACCTGCCAATGAATAATCAATATCCGGCAAGGTTGCTCCTTCTGGCGGTTGCGGGAAAGTACACAAGAACCATAACAAAATCGATAAAGCGAAAATGATGCCACCGACACGTTTCAAGAAAATCTTGGCACGGTCCAGTAAACCAATCCAAACACTCTTAATATCTGGGAAACGGTAGCTTGGAAGTTCCATCAATAAGGCATGCTGTGATTTATCTTTTTGGAAGAATTTCAGCACTGTTGCCACAATTAAGGCACTCACAATCCCGGCTGCATATAATGCAAATAGCACCAAGCCTTGTAAGTTAAAGACGCCCCAGACCATTTGCTCTGGAATAAATGCCGAGATCAGCAAGGCATAAACCGGTAAACGTGCCGAACAAGTCATCAATGGCGCAACTAAAATCGTTACCAGACGATCTCGAGGATCTTGAATACTCCGAGTTGCCATGATGCCCGGTACAGCACAGGCAAAGCTCGACAGCAAAGGAATAAAAGCACGTCCACTCAAACCCGCTTTAAACATCAGCTTATCTAGTAAGAATGCTGCACGTGGTAAATAACCTGATTCTTCTAAAACCAAAATAAAGAAGAATAAAATTAAAATCTGCGGCAAGAACACCACTACACCGCCTGCACCAGCAATGATCCCATCAACCACCAAGCTGTTCAGGAGTGGATGTGAAATGTGTTCACCGACCAATTCACCGAACCAACCGAAGAAGGTTTCAATACCATCCATAAAGGGCGCAGCCCATGCAAACACCGCTTGGAAGATAATAAACATCATCACCGCTAAGGTAATTAAACCAAAGACTGGATGTAAAAAAATTTTATCGAGGAAGTCTGAGCGTTTATCTTCATGATCAACAAACACCACCACGTCTTTTAAAATTTGTTCAATTTTTTCGTGGTTAGTCCCAGAAAGATTGGTATCACTTAATGACGCATCTGGTTTTCTGAAGCCTTCGGCATCCAAAGCGCCCATTAAGTTTTCAATACCTGCATTACGTACAGCAACGGTTTCTACGACAGGCACACCCAAACGCTGAGACAGCTTTTGGGTATTGATTTGCATGCCACGACGACGTGCTTCATCCATCATGTTGAGGACAAGTAAAATTGGACGACCCAAATCGATCATTTCCATGACCAAACCGAGGTGCAATTTTAAGTTTGTCGCATCAACTACACATAAAAAGACATCTTGATGCCCTTCTTCTGCAATTTTACCTTGCACGACATCACGCGTAATGGCTTCATCAGGACTCGTCGCTTCTAAGCTATATGTCCCCGGCAAATCCAAAACTCGAACAGATTTACCCGATGGCAACGTAAATTGACCAACTTTACGCTCAACCGTTACCCCAGCATAGTTCGCAACTTTCTGACGTGTACCAGTTAAATGATTGAATAATGAAGTTTTACCACAGTTTGGATTACCAACGAGGGCAATACGTAACGCATCACTCATGCTGATGCCCCTTCCATTGCTATTTCCACTTTTTCAGCTTCTACTTTTCGCAGTGCGAAACGAGTAAACCCAACTTGAATTAAAATCGGGTCACCACCAAAAATACCTTTGGTAATCACCTGTACTTTTGTTCCGGGAACAAAACCCAAAGTCTCTAAACGGCTAGCGACTAAATCAGCCGGAGCATTGTTGCCATTCTGGTTACGATGTACCTTATGAATGACTGCGCTTTGTTTCACTTTCAAATCAGATAATCGCACGCAACTAACCCTAAAAAATTTTGAACATTATACAAACAAATGAGAATAATTAACAAATCGGATTCGATTTCAATTCTCATTTAACAATCTAGCATCGACACGACTATTTTTTTAAATTACATTGCATTAAACCATTGTGATTTCTTGGTTTAATTTCAAAAATGAGCGGCACATGTTAAATAAAAAACCACGAATCCCGACCCCAGTCCAAATTCCAGAAACACTCAGTTTTTTACACGGATATCGTGATGATTTAATTGCTCAAACGGTCAGTCCACATACTCGAAATGCATATTTATCTGATTTAATTCAATGCAGTGGGTGTCATACACATGTCATGACAGATTGGAGCAGTGACGACATTTCAGATGTCTTGCTCAGCCTGACTAAACAAGGAAAAAGCCCTCGCTCGATCGCCCGCTCACTTTCTGCACTGCGTTCATTTTTCAAGTTCTTACGCGAACAAAAAATACGCAGCGACAATCCTGTTGCAATCCATAAAACACCCAAATTGGGTCGTGCCCTACCAAAGGACTTATCTGAAGCAGATGTCGAAGCACTGATTAATGCCCCTGACCTCAGCACCGCATTGGGTCTACGTGATCGTGCCATGCTCGAAGTGCTGTATGCCTGTGGTTTACGTGTCTCTGAGTTATTAAATTTAAGATTAGAACTGATCAATCTGAAACAAGGCTATTTACGGATTACTGGTAAAGGCAATAAAGAGCGCTTAGTTCCTTTAGGTCAAATGGCGGTGGAATGGATCGAGAAATATTTAGCTGAAGCACGTCCCGTCTTATACAAAAGCGCAACCGATGCTTTATTTCTCACTCAACTCGGTGGAATGATGAGTCGCCAAAACTTTTGGTACGCGATTAAACGCTATGCGCTCATTGCAGGTATTCAAGCCGAATTATCACCACATACCTTGCGTCATGCCTTTGCCACGCATTTGCTCAACCACGGTGCCGACTTACGTGTCGTGCAGATGCTGCTCGGCCACAGTGACTTGTCTACCACGCAAATTTATACCCATGTCGCGCAAGTTCGTATGCAAAAATTACATGCAGACTATCATCCAAGAGCTTAACGGCAGGAAATATCAGACCAAGAAGTTCTATCGTGCCCGATATTTTTTGCTATGCTTACTCACCTGTTTGATAAAGCTAAAAGAAAAGGGTTGTTTATGTTATTTACCCGTTCAAAAATTTTTCTCGCATCGACACTTGTTGCCAGTATGGCGTTAGTGGCTTGTTCTAATTCAAATAATGACGAAAAGAAAGACGCGACATTAACGGCAAGTACACCTGCAACTGGTGAAGCTTCGAATTTATCTGAACGTAATGCTCAGCAGCGTTTAATTGATACTTTGCAATCCAATCTGCAAAAAGCCAATATCAATGCCAAAGTCACTGGGGTGAAAGCGACTGAAGTTCCTAATTTGTTTTGGGTCAGCTTTGAAGGCATGCCTGCGGTCTATGCTACAGCTGATGGTAAATACATTTTCCAAGGCGACGTGGTTCGTTTGGGTGAAAAACAACTCTTTAATGTAGGCGATACCCTACAAGCAGAAGCCGACAAAAAATTATTTGATCAATTAAAAACTGAAGACTTACTGATTTATAAAGCCAAAGGTAAAACCAAACACGTGGTTTATGTATTTACCGATGTCAGCTGTCCTTATTGCCACAAATTACATGAACAAATGGATGATATTAATGCCCGCGGCATTGAAGTCCGTTATATCGCTTGGCCACGTGGTGAACAACACATGCCAATGATGGAAAATATCTGGTGTAGCAAAGACCGTCGTGCCGCATTTGATAAAGCTATTGCCGGTGAGCAAATCGAGCCAGCATCATGTAAAAACCCAGTGCGCAGCATGTATGAAATGGGTTTAAATATCGGTGTGAATGGTACGCCAGCGATCTATAACGCAGAAGGTAAACACATCGGTGCGTACATGTCGGCTTCCGAACTTGAAAGTGCGCTTAAATAACTAATTTTTATAGGCTAAATGAATGTTTTTTATGGGTAGGAATAAAGTGATTTCTACCCTAGAGTCCGAACGTTTTTTTAGCTATGATCTAAACTCACTTAAAGCAATGATGAAATAAATGGAGTGTGACGTGAAACCAGTTCGTCTGGCAATCCTCGGTCTTGGTACTGTGGGTGGTGGTGCCCTTAAACTACTAAAAGAAAATGCTGCTGAGATTAAACGTCGCACCGGTCGTGAAATTGAAATTACCCATGTGGGTACGCGTCGCCCTCGTCCTGATTTAGAACTGCCTGCTTCAGTGAAGCAAAGTGCTGATTTATTAGATATCGTCCGTCAACCCGATGTAGACGTTGTGGTTGAAGTTATGGGCGGCATTCACCCTGCGTATGAAGTAATTCGTGAAGCAATCGTTCATGGCAAACAAGTGGTTACAGCCAACAAAGCTTTATTAGCTGAACACGGCAATGAATTATTTAAATTGGCCGATGATCATCACGTTCAGATTGCTTATGAAGCAGCTGTCGCAGGCGGTATCCCAATTATTAAAGTCCTCCGTGAAGGTTTGGCAGCCAATAAAATTGACTGGCTTGCAGGTATTATTAACGGTACAGGTAACTTTATCCTGACTGAAATGCGTGAAAAAGGTCGTGCCTTTGCAGACGTTCTCAAAGAAGCGCAAGAACTCGGTTATGCCGAAGCAGATCCAACTTTCGACGTCGAAGGAATCGATGCAGCGCACAAGTTAACATTGCTGGCTTCTATTGCTTTTGGTATCCCACTCCAGTTTAACAAAGTCTTCACTGAAGGCATCAGCAAAGTCACTGCGCAAGATGTCAAATATGCAGAAGACCTTGGTTTCCGTATTAAACATTTAGGTATTGCACGTCGTGCTGCAACGGGTATTGAGCTTCGTGTTCATCCAACGCTGATCCCTGAAGACCAACTGATTGCCAATGTAAATGGCGTTAAAAATGCTGTATTGGTTCAAGCCAATGCTGTTGGTCCAACGCTTTACTATGGCGCAGGCGCAGGTGCAGGCCCGACAGCATCAGCGGTGGTTGCTGACGTTGTCGATATTGTCCGTGACATCTCATATACCGAAGATGGCGCTGGTACAATTCCACAGCTTGCTTTTGAAGCACTGACCGATTTACCAATTCTTCCACGTGAAGAAATGACCACAGGATACTACATCCGTATTAATGCCGAAGATCAAACTGGCGTTCTTGCTGATGTCACTACGATTTTAAGCCGTGCAGGAATCAGCATCGATGCGATCATGCAACAGCCGCGCTTAAAAGACCTTATTCCTATCGTGATTCTGACTGATCCAGTCAAAGAATCTAAAATGGATGAAGCCCTTCAACAAATTCAAGCATTGCCTGTCATTCATGGCGAAATTGTACGAATTCGTTTAGAATCGCTTGATAATTAATCGGGTCGAGGGGAATATTTCAGTTCCTCTCGCCAAGCTCTACACACAATTGGAACATCATCATGTCTAATGCCAATCGTTATACTGGTTTAGTTGACCGCTATCGCGACCGTTTACCCGTATCTGCAACTACTCGCGCAATTTCTTTGGGCGAAGGTAATACGCCACTGATTAAGCTTGAGAACATTCCACGCATTATTGGCAAAAATGTTGAAATTTATGTGAAGTACGAGGGCTTAAACCCGACTGGTTCATTTAAAGACCGTGGTATGACCATGGCCGTAACAAAAGCAGTGGAAGCAGGCTCAAAAGCGATTATTTGTGCCTCTACAGGTAATACATCTGCTGCCGCAGCGGCGTATGCTGCACGTGCGGGTATTAAAGCATTCGTGTTAATCCCAGAAGGCAAAATTGCCATGGGTAAAATGGCACAAGCGATGATGTATGGCGCGGTAACGATGCAAATCCACGGTAACTTCGATGACGGTATGCGTCTTGTAAAAGAAGTTGCGGATCAAGCACCAGTTACGATTGTAAACTCAATCAACCCATACCGTCTGCAAGGTCAAAAAACCATTGCTTACGAAATCGTGGATGAGTTAGGTCGTGCACCAGACTACCACTGCCTACCTGTAGGTAATGCGGGTAACATCACAGCACATTGGATGGGTTATACCGAAGCTGTGGCGAATCAGCCTAAAGAAGAATTTGTACAAGTAGTTTATGATCCTGAAACTGATCAATTCACAGGTCCAAAACCTGCGGGTCTACCAACAATGGTGGGTTACCAAGCTGCTGGCGCGGCACCATTCCTACGCGGCGCACCTGTAGAAAACCCTGAAACTGTAGCAACTGCGATCCGTATTGGTAATCCACAAAGCTGGAACCATGCTAAAGCCGTAGTCCGCGACTCAGAAGGTTGGTTTGACGAACTGCAAGATGCTGAAATCTTAGAAGCACAGCGTCTACTATCTATGTACGAAGGTGTATTCGTAGAACCTGCTTCTGCAGCTTCTATCGGTGGCGCGATTCGTGACATCAAAGCAGGTAAAATTGCTGAAGGTTCTGTGATCGTATGTACTGTAACAGGTAACGGTTTAAAAGATCCTGACACTGCCATCAAGCAATGCCAAGATGCCGTAATGTTGTCGATTGATGCAACTATGGATCAAGTTCGTGATTCAATTCTGTCAAATATGTAATTTATATGCTGACTGAATAAAAAAAAGCCCTGCTCTTGCAGGGCTTTTTTTATATCTTGCATTCACTTCAGCATTTAAACGTTGAGTAAATCTAAATACTGAAAGAATGAAAAATCTGAAATCTTGTTAAATACGTTTTGGTAACTGGCTCGCCCAATTCATTAAACGTGTCGCATCATTGGTTCGTGCAACTGAAGAATCCGCACCCAATAACACCACTACCGCTGGACGGTTATTCAATGTGGTATGCATCACAACACAGCGCCCTGCTTCATTAATAAATCCTGTTTTTGAAATATTAATATTCCAACCACCATTACGCACTAACGCATTGGTATTGTTTGATTTCAATACGCGGTAGCCCAAATTAAAGTCATAACTTGGTGTGGTTGAAAATTGGCGAATCAAACCATACTGCGAAGCGGTATTCACCAAAATACCTAAGTCACGTGCCGAAGCAACATTGCCTGGATGCAAGCCAGTCGATTCCATATAATGAGTCGAGTTCATTCCTAATGAGCGTGCTTTCGCATTCATCGCTGAAATAAATGCAGAACGACCACCTGGATAAGTACGTGCTAATGCCGAAGCCGCTGGATTTTCAGACTTCATTAAAGCAAACAGCAATGCTTCTGCGCGGTTCATACTGTCGCCAGCACGAAGTGTTGAACTTGAGCTTTTACAACCTGAACATGAGAAATCAGACTGTTGTAAGATAATCTTTTCAGACATG
Organism: Acinetobacter sp. YH12070; assembly: GCF_013419625.1. NCBI lineage: Bacteria > Pseudomonadati > Pseudomonadota > Gammaproteobacteria > Moraxellales > Moraxellaceae > Acinetobacter > Acinetobacter sp. YH12070. Next base: position 46,838 of record NZ_VOZT01000004.1, read on the forward strand.
TTTAATCGGGCATCTGAAATCACTACTGCTGTCATGAGTTTGGTAATTGATGCAATCGGTAAAGCGGTATTGCTATTTTTGCTATATAGCACTTCACCAGTTTGACCATCCATAACCAGTGCTGCACGCGCATTTACAGAGGGCTGTCCTGCGTATTGATTGGTATCAATAATACGGACCGTCTTTGATGGTGCTGTCTGTACCACACCGCCTGTACTACGTACAGAAGTAGTCACTTTAGTTGACCCTTGAGGAGATAGCTCTTCAGCGCTATAAGACACGTCACCGTTGAGTAACTGGTTTGCATCTTCAGATGACCAGCTAATATTTGACTGCTGACTTGCAGCACTATTCATCACAATTTCAGCAGAACTGAAACTGCTCATACTGAATAAAATTGACATGCCCAAAACGTGCATGAAGGATTTATTTAATTTTTTCACCATTGCTCACTCAACTCAGGATACTAAACATTTGCGCAAGACCAGCAATATGCCGTACATTGGTCACAACTACGAACATTTTTTGCTCACACATTGTGTATGAAGTTTTTCATTTCATATAAGAATAGGATTGCTAATTTTGTCGTTTCATTGCAAGCTTATTTTGCTTTATGTAACAAAAAAAACAGATTTTGATTTGAGGGAGAGTGTAGGTGATCACAGTTTTGGTGGTAGATGACCATGAATTAGTCCGTACTGGTATTTGCCGTATGCTCGAAGACCATGCAGATGTCCAAGTCATTGGACAAGCCGAATCGGGTGAAGATGCGATTACACTTGTTCGCCAACACCATCCAAATGTCGTTCTATTAGATGTCAATATGCCGGGGATCGGAGGTGTAGAAACCACACGTCGCCTACTTCAAACAGCGCCAGATACAAAAGTCCTCGCAGTCAGTGGACTTGCTGAAGAACCCTACCCGTCTTTATTGTTAAAAGCAGGTGCCAAAGGCTATATCACCAAAGGTGCACCAGTTACTGAAATGGTCCGTGCGATTAATAAAGTGATGCAAGGTGGCAAATATTTCAGTGCAGACATTGCGGAACAACTGGCTAGCTCATATTTGTCTGATACACAACAATCACCTTTTGACGCCCTGTCTGAGCGTGAAATGCAAGTTGCCATGATGGTGGTCAATTGTATTAGTGCACAAGAAATTTCCGATAAATTATTTGTTAGCGTTAAAACGGTGAATACCTACCGTTACCGCATTTTTGAAAAACTGAATATTGATAGTGATGTCAAACTAACTCACTTGGCGATTCGCTACGGGTTAATCAAACCTTAACACAACGTACATCCTGTTACTTATGACACAGCGTTCAATCCATAGTGAATTGAACCAGTATCATTTGGGCCTTTGGTACAGTGCTTATCGCTTTATCATCAGTGCCTGTCTGTTACTGGTCTTTTTACTGACCTACACTCAATTCAGTTCAGATTATGAATACCCACGTTTATACCTATATGTATTGACGATTTATTTGCTGTTTACCAGCATTCAATTCATGTCACTTGGACGTTTCAAAGTCCGGATCCCAAACCAGTTACTACTGTTATTCATTGTAGATGTCATTTCGCTGAGCTTACTGACCTTAGCCATCGATGGACCTAATTTACATTTGAGTTTGCTGTTTGTGATTACGATTTTTGCAGCATCCCTGTTATTAGATGCCCAAAAAGCTTTGGTCATCACCCTCATCGCTGTGATTTGCGTGGTGTATCAACTGTTTTTAGGTTCAATTCTTGAATTTACCTCACTCAAAAATTTAACCAACAGTGCGATTTTGGCTTTTTTATTTTGTGTGGTGTATGGCAGTGCGCAAATTGCCGTGAAACGTTTCCAGTTACTAGAAAATCTGAATTTTTCGCAATCCTTAGAGCTACATCGACTACAAAACATTAACCGCTATATCTTGGAGCAGATTGATACGGGCTATTTGGTGTTGGATGAAAACTGTCATGTGGTGCTGAGTAATCCTGCTGCTTGCCATTTACTCGGCATGCCAAATTTTTATCATCATGATCAATATCCACTGTATACCACGCAGCCCGATTTATTTGAATTACTCAAATTTGAAGATTTAAAAAGCGGTGAAAAATTCCAATTTGAATCCCAACAAAGCCAATACCACATTCAGGTACTCGTACAAAAACTCGTTGTGCCGCATCAAATGCTGACCTTGCTGATTTTACAAGATGCACAAAAACTCAATCAGCAAGTGCAACAACTAAAATTAGCCGCTTTAGGGCAACTCTCCGCCAGTATTGCACATGAAATTCGTAATCCTTTAGCGGCGATTGTGCATGCCAATGATTTATATCCGCAAAGTGATACCGAACAACAGCACATGTTGAATCATATGATTTCACGTCAAGCGGTGCGGATTGACCGAATTATTCAAGACACCCTAAATATGGTGCGCAATAAGGAAACCCATCCGACTCGTCTGAATCTAGAGCAATTTTTACCGTTGTTCCTGCAAGAAGATCTGGCAGACATTCAACAGAACATTCGGCTCAATGTACAAGCCAAGACTTTAATCGATTTTGATGAGGCACAGTTCAGACAAATTTTAATCAACCTAATTCGTAATGCGATTCGCCATAACAATCCGGACATGTCGTATATCGAAGTGGTGGCGCGTACGGATCAGAAAAAAGTCCAGATCGATGTCCGAGATTTCGGTCATGGGGTTGCTTTACAAAACCGCGCACAGTTATTTCAACCATTTTTTAGTACCGAAATTACTGGAACTGGTTTAGGATTATATCTTGCTCATAGCTTCTGTGAAGCGAATCAAGCACAGCTTTCCTATGTAGAACAAAAACAGGGAGCTTGCTTTAGGATTGAGTGCTTACAAGCTGTTATTTAATTGTTTTTAGGGGAAAACTGTGGATTCACAACCACTGGTATTGTTAGTTGATGACGAAGAAGACTTATGTATGCTGATGCAGATGTCTTTATCAAGGATGGGGGTTAAAACGCATGTTGCACATCGCCTCGACGAAGCTAAAAAAGCCTTGTCTACCTATAGCTACGATGCCTGTCTAACCGATCTCAACTTACCCGATGGTAATGGTCTACAGCTCTTAGATTGGATGAATGAACACTGTCCTGCCCTGCCCGTTGCTGTGCTTACAGCCTATGGCAACATGGACATTGCCATTGCCGCATTAAAGGCGGGAGCATTCGATTTTGTCAGCAAACCGATCAATCCCAAACATCTTGAAACTGCTACAAAAAGCCCTGAATAAGCCATTGGCCGAAGACATTACTTCGCAAGATGCTTTAGAACATAAAATGTTGATTGGTGAATCGCTTCCAATCCAGCAATTGCGTCGAACTCTAAAGAAAATTGCACGTTCACAAGCACCTGTTTTTATTACGGGTGAATCTGGTACGGGTAAAGAGGTCGTGGCCAATTTGGTTCACCGTTTAAGCAACCGTAATGAAGGACCCTTTATTGCCATTAACTGCGGGGCAATTCCCACAGAGTTAATGGAAAGTGAACTTTTTGGCCATAAAAAAGGCAGCTTTAGTGGTGCCACCCAAGACAAACAAGGTCTGATTCAATCTGCACATGGCGGTAGCTTATTTTTGGACGAAATTGCCGAACTACCTTTAGCCATGCAAGTTAAATTGCTACGCGCAGTACAGGAAAAACGTATTCGTCCTGTAGGTTCAGACTGTGAAATTGACGTTGATTTCCGTGTGATCAGCGCCAGCCATCAGGACTTAGAAGCACTCGTCCAACAAGGTCGCTTCCGCCAAGATTTATTCTTCCGCATCCATGTGATGGATTTAGTGTTGCCTGCCTTACGTGAACGTGGCGACGATATCCTCTTATTGGCTCAACATTTTATTCAAAAAATTAGCCATGAATGGGAAATTGCCACTAGGCCTCTAACTGAACGTGCGAAGAGTTTCCTGCTCAGCCAATATTATCCAGGTAATGTGCGTGAACTCCGCAATATTATCGAACGCGCTATGACCCTCTGCGATGATGATCAGATTGATCTTCAACATCTGCAAAGTGCGCCATTAAGACAACCAAGTGCTCAGTTCAATTCCGCTCCAACAACGAATGAATCCGCTCAGCTAGGTGCAAACAGCAACGAACAGAGTGTGGTCCCTCGCAAACTACCTGAAGAAGGCTTAGAGCTCTTTTTAGAAAATATCGAAAAAGAAGTGCTCATGAATGCGTTGAACATCACCCACTGGAACCGAACCCTTGCCGCAAAAAAATTAGGCATGTCATTCCGTTCATTGCGCTATCGTTTGAAAAAATTCGGTTTAGATACCGAAGACGAAGAGTAAAAGCTTTCCAGCGTATTGCTGTTTATTTTTGATTCAGCAATAACTCTGCAACATGATCGACATAGTGATCTTCACGTGCATCATGTTGCAGCGGATAGTTATAGTCTGGCTGCACCCCAATTCCTTCAATCATTTTGCCATTCGGTGTCAGATATTGCGACACAGTCATTTGTAAAGCCGCACCATTCCTCAATGGAAATAGTTTTTGAACCACACCTTTACCATAACTTTTCTCACCCGCTACCCATGCACGTTTATGCTCTTTTAATGCTGCGGTAAAGACCTCTGCGGCAGAAGCAGAACGATTATTGATTAAGATGCCGACTTTCATATTTTGAAATTCAAAACTTGGTAAAGCCTGAAATTGTTGGTCACCCTCAGATCGACTTCGAGTCGACACAATAATGCCCTGATTCAAAAATAAATCGGCAGACTCTACTGCTGCGGACAGTAACCCCCCAGGGTTATTTCTTAAATCAAACAATACCGCTTTGACACGCGAACCATGACTTTCAATCAAACGCTTTATTTCATTGGCTGTATCTTGTTGAAAAACTTTAACGTGTAAAACTAAAACCTGATTATTTAATAATTTAGATTCTATATCTGTTTCAACTTTAGTGTTTCTGACCAAATTGATCGGTTGACTTGCAGTTATCAACTGTAGATTCAGCGTCGAGCCGATACTGCCGGTAAGCAGGTGTCGCACTTGATCTTGATTGAGTTTTTTGAGTTCTTGATCATCAATTTTAAACACCGCTGCGCCATTTTTCAGACCTAGCTTCGCTGAATCGGCATCAGGCTTTAAATTGGTGATGACCCATTGCTGTAAACCTACATCAAAGCGCAAATTGAAATCGACACTCGCAATATCCCCTTCGGTGTATTGCAAAAGCTGCTTATAGTCTTCAGGTGAAAGATATCGTGAATAACGGTCTAAACCACTGACCATGCCTTTGATGGCTTGTTGGAATAATGCATCGTCATTTTTTTCAACTACATAATTTTCTTTGACAATGCCATAGATCTGAACAAATTGTTGGATCGATTCGACAGGTACTTCGGCATAACTTTGTTCATAGCTGCCATCAAATTCATCGAAAGCCGACTTTGCTTTGTCGGCTCCCCATGTCGAATGACTAGAACACAGCAGCAAGGCTGTAAGGCTTACAACTGACGTCCAGTGTGCTTTAGTCATTCATGCTTCCTTACATTTTAAGATTCAAGAGTAATCAAGTTACGACCTTGCATTTCTGTTGGTACAGGAATGTGCATAAGCGTTAAAAGTGTCGGCGCTACGTCAGCCAAAACACCACCTTCTGTAATTGTTGCATTGGTCGGGCCAACATAGATAAACGGCACAAGTTCAGTGGTATGTTGAGTATGCACCTGACCACTTTGGTAATCCTGCATTTGCTCTACGTTACCATGATCGGCGGTCACGAGCATGTGCCCTTTATTTGCCATCACAGCTTCATACACACGACCTAAGCACGTGTCTACAGCTTCAACTGCTTTGACTGCTGCATCAAATACACCAGTATGTCCGACCATATCACCATTGGCATAGTTCACCACCAGTAAGTCGTACTCACCTGAATTAATTGCGGCAACCAACTCATCAGTGACTTCATAAGCACTCATTTCTGGTTTTAAATCATAAGTCGCAACGTTTGGTGATGGAATCAAAATACGTTTTTCACCCGGATATTCATCTTCACGTCCACCACTGAAGAAGAAGGTCACGTGTGCATATTTTTCAGTTTCAGCAATACGAAGTTGTGTTTTACCCAAATTAGACAGGTATTCACCAATCGAATTATGCAACGCTTCTGGCATATAAGCCACAGGTGCATCAATTGTTGCTTGGTAACGTGTCAACATGACAAATTTTGATAAAGCGGGAACCACTTTACGTTCAAAACCTGCAAAATCTTTTTCCACAAAAGCTTTGGTAATTTCACGCGCACGGTCAGCACGGAAGTTCATAAAGACAACGCTATCACCATCTTGGATCGGTGCTAAATCACCAATACGCGTCGCTTTCACAAACTCATCTGATTCTTCAGCTGCATAAGCCTGCTCTAGACCTTCAACAGCAGTCGCTGCTGTACGCACAGCTTCACCTTCAGTTAAAAGACGATAAGCTTGCTCAACACGATCCCAACGGTTGTCACGGTCCATCGCAAAGTAACGACCAATCATGGTAGCAATACGACCTTGACCCGGATACTGAGCAAACAGCGCATCTAATTTTTCAAGCGAAGGTTGTGCGCTTTTTGGTGGCGTATCACGACCATCAAGGAATGCATGAAGATAAACTTTTGCACCACGTTTTAATGCCAATTCAGCCATCGCCACAATGTGATCTTCATGTGAATGCACACCACCTTCAGACAACAAGCCCATGATATGTACAGCACGGTTTGCAGCTTTGGCTTTTTCAACCGCATCGACTAATACGTCATGTTCAAAGAAGGCACCGGTACGAATATCTTTGGTAATACGAGTAAAGTCTTGATACAGCACACGTCCTGCACCAAGGTTCATGTGGCCCACTTCAGAGTTACCCATTTGACCATCAGGTAAACCAACGTCTTCGCCAGAGCCTGAAATCAATCCATGCGGATGCTTTTCCTGCATTGCAGTCAAGTTTGGTCGTTTTGCTGCTAAAAAGGCATTGTCCTCGACCGCTTCGCGATGACCCACACCATCCATAATTACCAATACGTGTGGGATTTTGCCAGCAGTTGCATCCGTCATAATGAACACTCTTTCGTTTATAAATTAATCATACTATCTTACCGAATTTTCGGTGAAGACTCTATGTGACAACCATGGTTTATCTAGGTCATCAACATTGTTTTACTCAATCTTGCATGCACTTAACGTGCGCGATGCAGCAAGTAGCCACCCGCTACAAACATCAAAATAATTGGTATAAAGACGAACCATGCAGGCGATGGCGCGTACACCAAACTTGCATAACCCAAGAAATCTTGTAAGTAGTAAAAACCCAGTCCAGCAAATAAGGCAATCACCAAGCGGAAACCCATCGACTGTTGACGTAAAGGTCCAAAAATAAATGAACAAGCAATCACCACCAAGGCAATTAAAGCAAAGGGCGAACCAAACTTTTGCCAAAACGCCAATTGGTAAGTTTTCGGGACTTGGCTATATTCATGCATATAGCTCATAAAGCTCACCAATTGACTTGGTGATAAATCTTCAGGGTCAATGGTAACCATATGCACATATTTAGGTTGCAATGCCAATGAAAGCGGCTGTTCAGCATTTTGCTTAGCTACAGCATCACCCGTCGCTAATAGGTCGACTTGGGTTGAATTTTGCAGTGTCCAAGAGCCATTTTTGACAAAATTCCCTTGCTCCGCATCCAAAGTGCCTCGCAAACGATATTTTTCATCAAAATCAACAACCTGAACATCTTTAATTTGACCTTGCGAATTGGCATAGTCAATATAAATAAAGCGCTGGCCTTCACGTGACCAATAGCCTTTGACTTCGCCCAGTTCAGCCGCAGTGCGGTGACTTTTGACGCTTTTGGCTTGTTCATTGGTATAGGGAATGACCCATTCGCTTAATGCAAAGGATAAAACCACCAAAATGAGTGCCGAACGAATCACCCAGCCCACAATCCGCCATAGGCTGATGCCGACCGAACGCATCACAATCAATTCACTGTTTGAAGCTAGAGTCCCTAAACCCAGTACTGCACCAATCAAGGCTGAAATCGGCAAAATTTCATATAAATAATTCGGTGAACTCCATAACACATACTGCAAAGCATTCCATGCGTTATAGCCTTCTTTCAGCGAGCCCAATTCACCTAAATAAGTAAAAAGCACTTGTAAGCCAGCCAATACCGCGGTCGCACCAAGCATGGCTAAAGCAGTAGTTTTGGTCACATGTTTTGCAACTATACGACGTGCCAACATTTTAAGACCTCACTCGCTGAATTTGTTTCTTAATTTTGGGCGCTAATTTTTGTTTACGCGAGAACAATGCCGCTGCAATGCCGTAAATTACCAAAACAAGTGGATAAGCCCAGATGCCCATTTCTTCTTTACTGATCCGCGTTTTGATCGCCATTAAAGCCACGATTAAACTGGCAAAAATAAGTAAGGCGGGGAACAGTTTTAGGTAACGCCCTTGACGAGGACTGACCTCAGACAAAGCGGTGGCAAGCAATAACGCCACCAAAATAGCGAACGGCACAAAGATTCGCCAACCAAGTTCACTGGCAACCACAGGATCATGACGGTTATCCCATAACTTCGAGGTTGGTAAAGCTTCTACTTCAGTACTTTCAAATTTTGCTTCTTTATCATTTTCTAAACGTAAACGATAACTTTGGAATTCTGCTTGAGAATAACGCGGTTGCCCCGGATAAATTTCGTAACGGCGGCCTTCAACTAAATCAACGACATTGGCATTGTCATCTGGCACTTCGACGCGGGTCGCTTCTTTTGCCAAAATAATGACATCAGGCTTACCCTCCTTTTCTGCACGCTGATAGAAGAAAATATCTTTTAAGTTTTTACGGTCTTCTGACAAGTCGCCTGCATAAATGGTATAGGGCCCAGAGGAAATAAACTCTTTCGGGCGAACCAAGTCAAAGCCTGTTCGTACCGCTTGTGAAGTCGTTAATGCTTCAAACTGACGGATGCCCCAAGGCGACGCCCACAGCATCAAAAATGCTTGAACAGCCATAAAGACCACAGTCATTGGCACCAATAAACGTGACAATTGATTGCGACTGACACCGCTACCATTGAGCACAGCCATTTCATGATCGACATACAGACGACCAAAGATCAACATCAGACCAATAAAGAAACCGAGCGGAAGAATTAAGGTTAAAAACTCAGGCAAACGGTAGCCAATGATGCTAAATAAAATACTTGCATCTAAACGGCCCTGAGCCGCCACACCAAAGTACTTGATCAAACGACCACCCATCATGATCAAGGTCAATAAGGCAATCACAACCAGTGATGTCGACACCACTTGCTTGACCAGATAACGCCGAATAATCAAATTAATTCTTCCAAAAATAGGGCCAATAAAAACTAGCGTTAGTTTACCCGAATGTAGAAAATATAAAACCTATACCCTTGTTGCTCATTGAAACTCTATTCATATAAATGTTTCAATGGTTTAATGGTTTATAAATTTAAAAAGGCATAAATACCGCACATGAAACTTTCTATTAATACGTCATTCCAAGCGAATGCGTCCAGCCAATATTTGTTGATATTAGTAGATTCTGAGCACGTTACAAATGCAGCTACTTCATATCAAATCAATGATTTAGATAATTTAATTGAAGCGACTCAATTTAAAGCAGCACTCAATGAAAGCCTGCCTTTGGTGGCGAACATTGCCGCTTGTCGCAATAGCGCTCTTTTAGGCCTCGGCAAAGTTGCTGAATTACAGGTCAATAAATTTGCAAAAATTGCACAAACCATTATTAAAGCGTCACAAAAAAAATTCAAACAGATCAATGTCGATATCTCTGCCCTACCACAAGAACAACATTATTTATTTGCACTTAGCCTGACGCAAGCGGCTTATGCCTTTGATGAATACAAGTCTAAGAAAAATGAATTTGTTTTGGAGCAGATCCATTTAATCGCTGCTGAAAGTCCATTAACCACTGCACAGCTTGACTTAATTTCTGCAGTACAATCAGGTCAAAGTTTTACCCGTGACCTAGGTAACCGTCCGGGCAATATCTGTTTCCCTGAATATTTAGCCGAACAAGCTCAAGCGCTTGCAGCTGAATTTCCGGATCAACTCAAAGTGACTGTACTCGATGAACAGCAAATGGCTGATCTCGGTATGGGTGCTTTCCTTGCTGTGAGCAAAGGTTCTGACCGTCCAGGCCGTATTATTACCATCGAATACCTTTCAAACCGTGAAGAAGCACCTGTGGTGCTTGTTGGTAAAGGCGTGACTTTTGATACGGGTGGTATCTCACTTAAACCCGGTGCGGGCATGGATGAAATGAAATTCGACATGTGCGGCTCTGCATCAGTTTTGGGTACTATCCGTGCGTTATGTGAAGCGAAATTACCGATTCATGTGGTCGGCGCAATTGCTGCTGCAGAAAACATGCCGTCTGGTCATGCCACTCGCCCGGGCGACATCGTGACAACCATGAGCGGTCAAACCGTTGAAATTTTAAATACCGATGCCGAAGGTCGTTTGGTGCTGTGCGATACCTTGACCTATGTAAAACGCTTTAACCCTGCACTGGTGATTGATATTGCAACCCTCACTGGTGCATGTGTTGTGGCATTAGGTTCAGTCCTTACCGGTATGTTCACCCCTGATGATGAACTTGCGGCTGAATTGACTGCTGCGGGTCAACATAGCTTTGACCGCGTATGGCGCATGCCAGTGATTGAAGATTATCAAGAACAACTTGATTCTCCATTTGCAGATATTGCCAACATTGGTGGTCCAAAAGCAGGCTCTGTGACCGCTGCATGTTTCCTTCAACGCTTTACGCGTGAATACCGTTGGGCGCATTTAGACATTGCTGGGACTGCATGGAACTCTGGTGCAAATAAAGGTGCAACAGGTCGTCCTGTACCATTATTAATGCAATTCTTAGCGAATCGTGCTCAAGCGAATGGCTAAAGTTAGCTTTTATTTATTTGAAAAAAGTCCTGAACGACAAGTCGAAAGCACTTGTCGTTTATGCCGTAAGATCCTGCGTCAGCCTGTACGTATTTGGCTACATTGTGCTGACCCAGACTTACAGCAACAACTTGATGAACGCCTGTGGAGTTTCGATCACACAGGTTTCATTCCCCATGGTATCGATCAACCCGAGGCAACGGTCTGTATTTCTGCCCAATTGCCTGAGCAAGCCGACTGGATTGTGTTTAATTTTAACGATCAAGCACTTGAACAGTTCGCAAGTTTTAGTCACATTATCGAAATTATTGAAAATAACGAACCCGCTAAAATTATCGGGCGTGAAAAATATAAACAATATCGACGTTTGGGCGTTCAACCGCAGACCCATAAACTTTAACGTGATATTGGTTTTACCCTATTTGCAAGGAGGTGCACCATGGCATTGAATGTCGGTCCAGACTTTAAACAGCGCTGGTTAAAAGTACCTGAAGCTATTCGTCAGACCTTTATTGATGACCTTGGTCGCGTTTGCGATGTCCTCAATCCCAGTACAGACATTCAACAATGGCTAGTCAATGACCAACAGCAACAGCAAATGTCTTTTGACAAAATTGAGTCTGCCTATGCAGATTTAAAAGCACAGTTGATAGAAGATGCTCGTATACGTAAACAACTGGCTTTAGAAAAAGCCTTAGAAGAAAAACGTGAAGCTGAACAAGCCTATGCAGAACAACTGAAACGTGACGAAGAGTTACGCTTTGCTGCACAAACGCAAGCGCTCACCATGATGCAGCATAACCTTAATCGTGAAGTACAACACTATGCCGCTCGCTATCATAAAAACCCTGAAACGGGTTTAGCGGGATTAAGTCAAAGCTTATCGGTGAGCGAAGGACAGATGTTGTCAGAACTCGAAAGTGTACGCGTGCGTTTGGAACTTGAAGCAGAAACGCAAATCGAAATGGCCGTCAGTGATTTCCGTGCAAAATTGAAAGCAGCCGCACAAGAAGAAATTGACTATATCTTAGAAAACTCCAATTTTTCGACAGAATCTACATCGTCCCAAGCATCTTAAGCTGTCGATCGAAATCTGGTCATTGTCATTAAACTGACATGTATTTGCAACATGATGTTCATATGGCTGAAGCATTGTCCCTCAGAACACAATGCTTCCGGCATCCTAAAAATATAATCATGCATCCAGATGGGAATTCAATATGGACATCATTCACCAGATTACCCAGAAAATATCCTCTCTATCTGCTGGAGAACAATGGGACATTCGTGCCAAAGATCTTTGGCTGAGTCATTCAGACTTTCACAGTATTTCGGTGTATCTCAGCCGTGAATCAGAAAAAGGTGGTTTTAGCATTCAGCAACCGCCCCACAGCTCGATTTTTCAAACCCTTGATGTAGTGACCGTTACAAAACACTAAGTGGTCATCGACTCCATAAAAAAAGCCCACAACTGTGGGCTTTTTTTATGTCTAAGTTTGGCTTAGACCAAATCTACAACTGCAGAAACGGTATGTCCTAGGAAATAACCAATACCAAGTAATAATCCAATCCAGATGAAACCACCCAGCACGTTATAGAACATAAATGTACCGAGGCTCATGCGCGCAGACCCAGCGGCAAAAGGCGCAAAAGAACGTACAAAAGGTACAAAGCGTGCGACTAAAATCGTTTTACCGCCATGCTTCATAAAATATTTATTGGTTTTGACCATATATTCGGGCTTAAAGTAACGTGTGTGCTTATTAAAGTACTTAATGCCTAACACGCTGCCCGTATAGTAATTGACGCAGTAGCCCAAGACCGATGCGACAAATAACATCAGCCCCATGGTGTGTAAATGCACCACTTCCGTCGTTGAGCATAATGCGCCAATGGCAAGCAACAGGCTGTCTCCCGGCAGGAAGAACATAAATACTGAACCCGTTTCTGAAAATATCACCAGAAATAAAATGGCATAAATCCACACACCATAATTTTCCAATAACATGGGTAACCACTGTTCCAGATTCAGTAAGAAATCAATCATTATCACCTGTCTGATTATTCATCATATATGTCATTCCGCGACGCATTATCACCAAAAATAAAAAAACAGTCTAATTTTTCAATCAGACTGTTTGGTTTTCTTCGGTATCAACTTATTTCAAGAAGCCATTTTCAGCGAGAAAATCTAAGCTAATTTTAGATTGCGCTGTGGTCTCAGCGGCTTTATCACCAAGCAATAAACGCTCAATATAACGTGCTAAAACATCCACTTCTAAGTTCACTTTAGCCCCAGCCTTCCACGTACCGATATTGGTTCGTTCAGCCGTGTGCGGAATTAAATTTAAGCTCAGCACATTGCCACGTAAATGGTTAATTGTCAGGCTAATACCATCCACGGTCACAGAGCCTTTTTCCGCTAAATAGCGTGCAATTTCTTTCGGTGCGGTCACTTCAAAATAAATAGAACGCGCATCTGAACGAACTTGAGTGATTTCACCCACGGCATCGACATGACCACTGACAATATGTCCACCAAAACGCGTAGTCGGCAACATGGCTTTTTCCACATTCACCGCCTGCCCTGCTTTCCAGTGCTCCAAGGTGGTCCGATTTAAACTTTCACGTGAAACATCGGCTGCATACCAATTACTGCCAAAGTCAATCACGGTTAAGCAAATGCCATTGGTGGCAATAGAATCCCCCAAATGCACATCCGACATGTCTAAATCTGTCTGGATACGTAAGCGGACATCGCCACCCACGTTTTGAATGCTTTCAACTTTACCTAGACTTTCAATAATGCCTGTAAACATGTTCAATCCCTGAAAAATATGGGGCGATGATTTTTACCACAAATCAAGTTGCGTACTCACACCAGAGGTATCGACACCACCTAATTCTGCAAAATGGTGCAATTGACTCAACAACTGACGGATTGGTGGACCTGATTTGGCATGCGTATCCGTGATGACAATAAACTCTAGTACGCGTGCACGTTCAGACTGACGCTGCTTACTCACGCGGTAACGTGGTACATCTTGCGTCAATAAGCTTACTCGGCCACGTTTTAAATTGGCTTGTAACAAATCTGTGGCGCTGATATTACCATCGGTTGAATAGCTCGTCAGGATGTAACGTGCATTGATGGTTTCTAATAATTTTTCATAAGCTTCTTTCGCATGCTTCGAAGAATTATACGGACTTGGACGTTCTTTACGCCATGCACGATCGATTCCGCTCTTAAAACCCTTGGTGTCTGGTGTTGGTAAATCCACCTGATCCCATAACGTTAACGCATTCAACACATGGTAGTTACTGCTGTAAGCGTGCTGGTTATACGGTGGATCGAGATAAGCCACATCCACTTCAAAGCCACTCATTTGATTAGCCAAATGCTGTGCGTCGACACACCACATTTCAGCGGCGGGTTTTTTCGGATCACCAATTTCACAAAAACGACTTGGAGTCAGCCATAACAAAGAACCGATACGATCTAATGCCGCTTGGGTTTTACCGCCCCAACCATGATGGAAGCTTTTAAATACACCGCTGGTATTACTGACAAAACTTGCTGAATACAATAACGGCGCTAATAAAGCACTCATTTCCACATCATCAATCGCGCCTTGAGCTTGCCAAGTTGCAATTTGCTGACGAATCGCATCGATACGCATACCGTTACGGCGTTTAAAGAATAAGCGGTCACGTGCCGGATCGTAGATTTCATCATTACGTGGACACAAGTTATGGGTCACCCAACCTTTAACTTCTGGCAAACGGTTCAGATAATCGATGGCTTTCTGATAGCCACCCAACTCTTTAAACGCTGGTGCTTCAACGCAAGAGAGAATCGCGCTGTTCAAGGCATGACTGTAGGGTTCCCAGTCATTGGCAATAACACGATAGCCGTTTTGACGTGCCAACCGTGACACCACACCCGAACCTGCAAAAAAGTCAGCAAATATCGGCGCACGACCATCTTCGCGTTTTAAGGTTCCCGTTTGCTCAAGTGCTTCTAAAATCAGATGTAATAGACGGCGTTTGTTTCCCAAATAAGGAACCAACTGATGGAAAAGATATTCGTCTGTGGTACGAGCCGCATGACGACGTTTGTGATAAACCGTAGACTCTGAATTCATAGCGTCTCTTGAGAAGGGATTAACCTTAAGCGAATGTCATCACCCAATTGAGTGACATCTTTCAGCTTAAATCGAAGCTGCTCTGCCATGCGGTCAAATTCCGCATTAAACATCGCACGTGCTGACTGACCCAACAAGGTCGGTGCAACATAACTGATCATTTCATCGATCAAATGTTCTTGTAAGAAAGCGGTCGAAAGTGTCGCACCGGCTTCCACAAGGACATCATAAATTTGGAACTGTTGAACGCATGCTGCTAACAGATCGGCCAAAGGCTGAATTTCAAATTGTACCACGCCCAAGTCAGCAAGTTCCTGACGATATGGCCCCATGACCATCACGGTTTCAGGTTGCTGCAATATTTTTGCGCTTAATGGCAAGCGGCCTTGGCGATCTAGCACGATACGTTTCGGCTGAACCACGCTTCGCATATCAACAGCATCATCGAGTTGACGTACGTTGAGTAAGCAATCATCTGCTAATACTGTTTCAATCCCAGTAATCACAGCACCTGATATCGCACGCCAATGCTGTACATCTTGTCGCGCCATTGCACCGGTAATCCATTTAGACTCACCCGAGGCCATGGCAGTACGCCCATCCAGGCTCGATGCGACTTTGAGCCGGACATAAGGCATGCCCGTCGCCATGGCTTTTAAAAAGCCCAAGTTCAATTGATGCGCTTCTGCTTCACAAATACCTGTGATCACTTCAATGCCAGCATCACGTAGGATTTGTACACCTTTACCCGCAACCAATGGATTCGGATCGGGACATGCTACAACGACTTGAGCAACACCTGCTTCTACCAAACCTTTGGCACAAGGTGGCGTACGTCCATAGTGTGCGCAAGGCTCTAAAGTCACATAAGCGGTTGCGCCACGTGCGGCCTCACCTGCATCACGCATTGCAAAGACTTCGGCATGCGGCTGACCCGCTTTGGGATGAAAGCCTTCACCAACCAATTGACCGTCTTTGACAATTACACAGCCCACATTGGGATTGGGACGAGTGCTGTATTGCCCCTGCTGTGCCAATGCAATTGCACGCCGCATCCACTGTTGATGCTGCTGCAAAGGCACTTGATCTAACTCAGACATGTAATCACTCATGATAAAAATGGAAGCAGATGTGCATTAGTGCTCACGCTGCTGCATTTGTTCAATTTGACGACGAAAAGCTTCTACATCTTGGAAGTCTTGATACACAGAAGCAAAACGTACATAAGCCACATGATCTAAAGCAAACAAAGACTGCATGACAATTTCACCAATGGTGCGTGATTTCACGTCACGTTCACCCAAACGGCGAATTTGCAATTGAATATCACTGAGTACCGTTTCAATTTGCTCTTGCGTTACTGGACGCTTTTGCAAGGCATGCATGAGCGAGCGGCGGAGCTTGGCTTCATCAAAAGGTTCACTCTTTGAATCAGACTTGATGACACGCGGCATCACCACTTCATAGCTTTCAAAAGTTGTAAAACGTTCACCGCAACTAATACATTCACGGCGGCGGCGTATCTGACAGCCTTCAGCAGCAAGACGTGAGTCAATCACTTTACTGTCTTCAGCGTTGCAAAATGGACAATGCATAGCGGTTAAATTGAACAAATCCGAATGGATTTAGAGTGTAGCAAAAATTTTGAAATTTGTAGAGCTTTACGCTAGATATGGAAAAAAAACAGCCCTTTCGGGCTGTTTTACACAATATATTGATTTACTGTGATCTTATTATTCTACACGTTCACCATGTTGACTTAAGTCTAGACCCATACGTTCGTCATCAGCTTCAACACGGATGCCAATCACTAGATCAATCACTTTCAAGATAATGAATGTCATCACTGCTGAGTAAGCAATAGTCGCTAGTACGCCTTCGACTTGAACCCATAATTGATGCATTAAGTCGCTCGGTGCTTTATCACCCATGATGAATTCGCTGGCAAAGAATGCTGTAAGGATCGCACCCACGATACCACCGACACCATGTAGACCAAACGCATCCAAAGAGTCATCCGCTTTCAACGCACGTTTCAGCGCAGTAATCCCCCAGAAGCAAACCACACCACCGATCAGACCCATCGCTAAAGCACCACCAACTGTTACGAAACCTGCCGCAGGTGTAATCACCACAAGACCTGCTACTGCACCAGAAGCACCACCCAAAACAGACGCTTTACCACGAACCACTTTTTCAGTAATTAACCATGCCACTGCTGCTGCCGCTGCTGCAACTTGTGTTACCACCAATGCATAACCAGCCGAACCATTTGCACCCAGTGCAGAACCACCGTTGAAACCAAACCAACCTACCCATACAAGGCTTGCACCGATGACGGTTAAAGTTAGGTTATGTGGCGCCATAGATTCACGGCCAAGCCCCATACGTTTACCAAGCATGTACGCTGCAACGAGACCCGCAACACCCGAGTTGATGTGAACTACTGTACCACCCGCAAAATCAAGCGCACCGTCGTTACCTAACCAACCACCGCCCCATACCCAGTGAGTAATTGGTGCATAAACCACGACACTCCAAATTGCGATGAACGCAACAAAAGCACCGAATTTCATACGTTCTGCAATCGAACCACTAATAATGGCAACGGTAATAATGGCAAATGTCATTTGGAAAATAACAAAAAGAATCTCTGGAATCGTACCCGTCAACGCTTCTGTAGTGATACCCGACAACATAAATTTGTCTAAGCTACCGATAAAGGCATTGCCTTCACCAAATGCTAAGGTATAACCCACAATCACCCACGTTAAACTCACGACACCCGCAGCAACAAAACTGTGTGCCATGGTGCTGAGTACATTTTTCTTACGGACCATACCGCCGTAAAACAATGCTAAACCGGGAATTGTCATAAGTAGAACAAGTGCAGTGGATACTAAAATCCATGCTGTATCACCTGTATCGAGCTTAGGTTCTTCTTCTGTAGGTGCTGGTTCTGCAGGTGCTGGCGCTGCTTCAACTGGAACTGCAGCTTCTGTTGTATTTAGCGTTGTTGTATTTGCAGTATCAACTACTGTGACTTCTTCTGTAGGTGCTGTTGCGCTTTCTTCAGCCCACGCAACAGAACCACCTAAAAGTGCACTGGACAAGCCGAGTGCAATTAGCATTTTTTTCATTCGTATCCCCCGACCTGATTTTCTGAGTTATTAGCTACTCAGCAAACTTCATGCCAATTTTTTAAACGGCATCTGCACCTGTTTCACCAGTACGGATACGGATGACTTGTTCCAGATTGCTTACAAAAATTTTACCGTCGCCAATTTTTCCTGTGCTTGCAACACGAGTAATTGATTCAATTACGGTATCGACCATTTCATCACTGATTGCGATTTCGATTTTTACTTTTGGTAAGAAATCAACCACGTATTCAGCACCACGATAAAGTTCAGTGTGACCTTTCTGGCGACCGAAGCCTTTAACTTCAGTGACAGTGATCCCTTGAACACCATTTTCAGAGAGTGCTTCACGCACGTCATCTAATTTAAAAGGTTTTACAATTGCAGTTACGAGCTTCATGTTTTGTTTTCCTTCGGCTTATTTCACCTGTAAGGTTTTATGTTCAATTTTCATGCCAATATGACTACAGTCGGGGGAAAATAGTCAGCCCAGCATGAGATTTCTTTATAACCTATTTTATACGGATAATCTTGCGTATGCTTATAAAAATAGACGTTTTTACTAGAAGAATTACGATTTTACTGATCGATTAAACGCATATTTAAATAAAAGCACTATGGTCATGAATGTGGCGATGTTAAACTGCTGCCACCAATTCACTGAGGATGGTCAAAACAATGATTGAAACCTTATTACAAGCGATATTAGAACAAATCGATCAGCCGAAAAAAGACGTCGAACATAATCTTCGCAGCTTACTCAATGAAGCTGTGAGCAAAATGGATCTCGTATCTAAAGAAGAAATCGAACGCCAACGTACTGCACTGAATAATGCCAATTTACGTTTAAATGAATTGTTGAAACACGTCGAAGAACTCGAACAAAAAATTCAGAACAAAAAATAAGCACCTTTTTAGTGCAACAAAAGACGCATAACGATTAAAAATAATGCACCATAACGGAACAATAATATGTCTTTTGCCAAAATCTATACTCGGGGTTTGCTCGGCTTAAATGCACCCCAAATTGAAGTTGAAGTTCATGTCAGCCAAGGCCTACCGTCATTGACCATTGTGGGCCTACCTGAGGCCGCCGTCCGTGAAAGTAAAGACCGTGTCCGCTCTGCGATTATTAATAGCGGCTTTCAGTTTCCGACCAAACGTCTGACCATTAATCTAGCACCCGCAGATTTACCCAAAGATGGTTCACGTTTAGATCTCGCCATTGCTTTAGGGATTCTGATCGCGTCGGGACAACTTCCTGAAAATGCAGCAGATGGTTTTGAATTTATTGGAGAATTGGCACTTGATGGTTATTTACGACCTGTCAGTGGCATCTTAAGTATAGCCATTGCCTGTCAGCATATCGGGCATCATCTGATTCTACCGGCACTCAATGCCGATGAAGCGGCGCAACTGCCGGAGTTCCAAGTCTTTCCTGCTCAGCATCTTAAGGATGTATGTGAACATTTGAGTCGTTCAGCCTTAATCAGCAGCCACCCCTCGACATCGTCAGCCAATCAACACAGTTACCCTTTTGATTTATCTGATGTGAAAGGTCAACTGAGACCACGTCGTGCTTTAGAAATTGCGGCGGCTGGCGGTCATTCCCTGCTATTTCGTGGCCCTCCAGGCACAGGTAAAACTCTACTCGCCTCGCGTTTAGCCAGCATTCTTCCGCCCTTAGATATGCAAGAAAATTTGCAAGTCGCGAGTATTTATTCCATTGCAGGTGCAAATCATCATTTTGGGCAGCGTCCATTTCGTGCGCCACACCATACGGCATCTGCGATTGCCCTCGTCGGTGGAGGATGTCACTTACAAAAATAAAAGCTAGTTTACAAAAATAGAAGCTAGTCAAATATATAAAAATAGACTATTAATAACTCATAATTTCTTTTTTATAATAACCTTTATTAGAGTATATTCTGATATGACCTCTATTGACTCATTTCCTGATGATGAAATCGAACGAGTTGTCTACCTATATAGTTGTTTAAAGTTAAATTCGAGTTCTGAATCTGACAATATATTAATTGAAGTTCTACTTGTTGAGCTTGATGCGGCAAACCCTAATCGTTTAAATGTATCTGAAAATTCTTACAACAAATATGATGTCACTTTTCGAGATTTGGATACAGTACAAATTGGCACAATATGGAAAGGCCAAACACGAATAGAGGGAAGAAAATTCTCTTTTAATAACTGTCTGAGAACAGTTAATTTTGAGTTTGATTTTTCCATTAACGAACCAAAGATCATTAGATTTGATGCTAAGATTCCTGATTCAGACGAATACTACTTATATAATGAAAAAATATTCATTCCTAAAAATGAATACAGTGCAAATGTGCCTTTTAGATATTACCCATTTTTAATGAGTAAATATTGTATTTTAAAATCAAATGATAATATCGAAGTACTTACAAGTTGTATTCATTCACTCCATGCTTTTTATATCCCTGCAAGAAAGGACATTAGAGGCCATATCATCAATGAAAATTACAGTATTTCACATATAGTTGATTTATTTTTAGAAAAATATGAAATTCAAAATGTTGAAAATGTTGAAAATGTTGAAAATGTTGAAAAAATATCTGTTGTACTGAAAAAAAATATGGTTAAAACCATAGGAAAAGAAGCGATCACATTTTTGGCAAATCTAGCACTAAACAAAAACACCCAAGAAAAAGTGCTAAATATACGAAATTCGTTAAATGACATAAAACTCGATAAAACTGGAAAGCCATATCCATCTAGATTTCCTAGTGTAATTCCTCCGCATTCAACAACAATGAGCTTAACTGCCGAAGGTATTTGGCTTGAAAATGGAAAACGATTTTTAATTACACACGTATCTAAAGTTTCTCCTATTGCTGATTTTCCTATAGTAGCTTATGCACCTGTAACAGAATCAGAGGAACAGATAGAAACCATTGATAAAGATAAAGTTCATAGACAAGGTCGAAACAAAAAAAAACGCAATAACACTCGTATCAACACCCAAGAAGACCCATCTCACAACAGAGGTGAAAATAAAAAACAGACTGATATTTCAGTAGATTTTACTGACTTCGATATTGAGATTATTGAAGAAGTAATTGAAACTGAATCAAATATACAATATATTGAAAGTAAAGAAAAAAATGAAAATAAAGATGAAGAATCATCAGGCAACCGTTATGGCAATAGAAAGAATAAACCTACAAAATCTGAAAATTCAGAAAAAAAACCGAATAAACTAGATGTAGATGATCTTGCTCTTATATTTAGTAGTTTAAAAAACATTGAAGCTAAAAAAGATTCTACTAAATTAACTAAAGTATCTTGCATTGATCAAAGTGGAAATCTTTCAGACACCTTTTCACTTTTACAGATAAAGCCCATCGTTAAATTCCCTATTCATAATACTTGGATTAACGATGACGTTGGAAGATTACTTTTGTTTTTAAAGTTAGAGTTAGCCGAATTTCATGATCATCTTTACCTTATTGATATTAAGAAAAATAACAAAAATAATGAAGCATTTTGTTTTTTTCTATTTATTACCAAAGAGATGCTTAATGAAAAAAATATAACCATGATTTGTGAAGCAATTGAGGGGAAAAAAGGAACAAAAAAATGGTTCGATATTTGCAAGACTAACTTCAATCAAAAAAGAGCCATGAAGCACATGCATACTGACCAAGCTGATTGGGTTGCAAGTTTTAATAAAATTTTCAAAATATTAATAAAAAAGAAAAAATTATAAATAGAGAATTAAATTTACTAAAATATGCTTCGTATTTATTGAAGAATTACGAAGCAGCTTGTTTTAAAACTTCTACTTCAAAATGATCCATTAGCTTCTTTATTACTTCTTTTTAAATAGATAACTCATATAAAGAATAGTATGAAATATATCTAAAACTTCCAACAGGTTTCTCAATCAACCAATATTAATAAAGTTATTATAAAACAATAATTTAGCTTAACAAAATCAAGTGTTTATTATTAATAATAGTTTCAGCCAAATTAAAATTACTTCCCATTTAACAGTTTTCTCCACACAATCTCCACATAACATTAGCAATTCATAAACACTGCTATTTCAAAATAGTAGCATCTAAAACTCTCTCTGAAAAACATGCAAACATGTCATCATTTAATAAGTTCAATACTTATTACAACTGTACTTTTGATCGGCTGTACACAATCCAAAGATGCTGAACAGTCCGCAGCAGAAATGCCGCCGGTGGTGGTCAGTACCATCACTGTATTACCGCAATCTATGAATGTAATTGAAAATCTTCCCGGCCGTGTTACAGCTTACCGGATTGCTGAAATTCGTCCGCAAGTAGGTGGAATTGTTGATAAAGTGCTTTTTAAACAAGGCTCTTATGTGCAAGCAGGTCAACCACTTTTTAAATTAAATTCTGAAATCTTTCAGGCAGATGTAAAAAGCAATCAAGCTACTTTAAACCGTGCACAAGCTGAGGTGACACGTTTGCAGGTGCTGTTAAAACGCTACACTGAATTGGTAAAAGTAAATGCGGTTAGTCAGCAGGAATACAACAATACGGAAGCAGATTATAAAAAAGCAAAAGCCGATGTGGCGCAAATGCAAGCTATGTTAAGTAGACAGCAGCTCAATCTTAAATATGCCACTGTCACAGCACCCATCTCAGGAACGATTGGTGAAATCTTAGTGACTGAAGGTGCATTGGTTGGTCAAGGCGATAGCAATGCGATGGCCGTAATACAACAGATTAATAAAGTCTACGTCGATGTAAAGCAATCAATTAGTGATTATGAAAAGCTACAGGAAGCTTTGCAGCAAGGTGACGTGTCAAACATCAAACATACGGTTGAAATCCTGAATAGTCAGGGTAAACCTTATAATGTCACAGGTGAAATCCTATTTTCAGATACTAAAGTTGATCCTGACACGGGTGATGTCACGATTCGTATTCTAGTCAATAATCAAAATCAAAAACTTTTGCCAGGCATGTATGTTCGAGTCAATATGAGCCGAGCTCAAGTTGAAAATGCGCTGTTAGTACCTGAACAAGCGATTCAACATGATATTAATGGTAAAGCCAATGTTACGATTGTTAATCAAAAAGGTTTAGCGCAAAGCAAGCCTATTCAGCTTGGTCAACGTTATCAAAATAGCTATGTAGTAACACAAGGATTACAAGCAGGCGAAAAAGTTATTGTTGAAGGCGCTGATCGTATACAGCCTGAGCAAAAACTAAAAATTAAGCAGTGGCAACCTACAAATACTCAGGAAAGTGGAGGCAAGAAATAATGTCTCAATTTTTCATTAAGCGTCCTGTTTTTGCATGGGTGATCGCTTTATTTATTATTTTGTTAGGTGTACTCAGTATTCCCAAGTTACCTATTGCAAGATTTCCGAGTGTTGCGCCACCACAGATCAGTATTACTGCAATCTATCCAGGTGCTACCCCAAAGACACTGAATGATAGTGTTGTGACATTGATTGAGCGGGAAATGTCAGGTGTCAAGAACTTACTGTATTACAGTTCAAGTTCGGATAGTTCTGGAACAGCAACAATCACCGCAACCTTTAAACCAGGCACAGATGTAGAACTGGCACAAGTTGATGTACAAAACAAAATTAAAGCCATTGAGTCGCGCCTACCCCAAACAGTTCGACAACAGGGGCTGATGGTTGATGCTGCATCATCTGGTTTTTTAATGATGGTGGGGTTGAGTTCACCAAATGGCAAATATAGTGAAATTGATGTCAGTGACTATATGACTCGCTATGTAATTGAAGAATTAAAACGGGTCGAAGGTGTTGGTAAAGTCCAAAACTTTGGTGCTGAGAAAGCCATGCGAATTTGGGTCGATCCAGACCGCTTGGTCTCTTATGGATTGAGTATTCAAGATGTGAATACAGCCATCCAAAACCAAAACTTGCCGATATCACCGGGTCGTATTGGTGATGTTCCTGCGTTGAAGGGGCAACAAATCACCATTCCTTTGACTGCTCAAGGTCAATTAGAAACTGTAGAGCAATTCAAGAACATTAGTTTACGTGCTCAACAAAATGGTGCCATTGTTCGATTATCGGATGTTGCTCGTGTCGAAATTGGTGCGCAAATGTATAACTTTGCGATTTTAGAAAATGGTAAAGCCTCTACAGCTGTGGCGATACAAATGAGTCCTGGTGCCAATGCTGTTAAGACTGCAGAGGGTGTAAAAGCAAAAATTGAACAATTAAGTCTAGCATTGCCTGATGGTATGAAATTCTCTATACCTTACGACACTGCACCTTTTGTAAAAGTTTCGATTGAAAAAGTAATCATGACATTGCTTGAAGCTATGGCTTTAGTTTTTATTGTCATGTTTATTTTCTTACATAATGTTCGATACACCTTAATTCCAGCGATCGTTGCACCGATTGCATTGCTTGGCACATTTTCAGTCATGCTACTTGCAGGTTTTTCGATTAATGTGCTGACCATGTTCGGCATGGTGCTTGCGATTGGGATTATTGTCGATGATGCGATTGTGGTCATTGAGAATGTTGAACGAATTATGGCGACAGAAAGTTTATCTCCAGTTGAAGCCACATCTAAAGCCATGAAGGAAATTACCAATCCGATTATTGGTATTACCTTAGTGTTAGCCGCTGTATTCTTGCCGATGGCATTGGCGTCAGGCTCGGTGGGGATTATCTATCGCCAATTCACCATTACCATGTCAGTTTCCATTTTATTCTCAGCTTTCCTTGCATTGACATTAACCCCTGCGTTATGTGCAACAATGTTAAAACCGATTGATCAAGACCATCAGAAAAAAGGTGTTTTTGCATGGTTTGATCGCAGTTTTGAGAAGCTGAACAATCGCTACGAACGTAGTTTATTTAAAGTAATTAAACATAAAACCCTCGCAATGTTATGTTTCTTAGGCATTGTCATTGTGCTGATTTTTAGTTTTAAACACGTTCCGACTGCGTTTATGCCAGAAGAAGATCAGGGGTGGTTTATGACTTCAATTCAGCTTCCTGCGGATGCAACTCAAGAACGTACCCGTAAAGTCGTTGCTGAGTTTCAAAATCATTTAGACCAAGAAACGGGTATTAAAGACAATATGGCAGTCTTAGGTTTTGGTTTTAGTGGTTCTGGTCAGAATACAGCGATGTATTTTACTAATCTATTGCCATTCGAAGAGCGTACTATTACGGCACAAGAAGTTGTGAATAATGCCAATATGGCGATGGCTGAAAGTTCAGAAGGCCAGACCATGTCTGTGTTACCACCAGCCATTGATGAACTGGGGAATTCATCTGGTTTTTCATTGCGATTATTAGATCATGGCAACATTGGTATGCCTGCTTTAAGAGAGGCGCAAGATCAGCTTTTAGCATTAGCATCACAAAGTAAAATCGTGGCGGAGGTCTATCCTGAAGGTTTGCCTGACGGCAGTTCTGTAGAGCTTAAAATTGATCGCGATAAATTGCAGGCTTTGGGTGTTAATTTCAGTGATGTGACCGATATTATTTCGACCTCGATGGGTTCGATGTATGTCAATGATTTCCCAAATCAAGATCGTATGCAACAAGTCATTGTGCAACTTGATGCCAAATCACGCATGAGTATTGAAGATATTCTTCAGATTAAAGTGAACAGTCAAAGCGGTAAATTGGTTTCAATGTCTGAAATAATTACACCCATTTGGCAACATTCACCACAACAATACAATCGTTACAACGGTCGTCCATCATTGAGTATTTCTGGCAGTCCAGCAGCAGGTGTATCTTCAGGACAAGCCATGACTGAGATGGAAAATTTGATTAAACAGCTTCCGAAAGGTGTGGGTTATGAGTGGACTGGGATTTCTCTAGAAGAAAAACAGTCGGAATCACAAACCTTGTTTTTATTACTGTTGTCGATGTTAGTCGTTTTCCTTGTCTTGGCAGCACTTTATGAAAGCTGGTCAATTCCATTCTCTGTGATGCTAGTTGTCCCTCTAGGGTTGATTGGCGCCTTTTTAGCAGTAATGTTACGTGGTATGCCAAATGATATTTTCTTTAAGGTCGGCATGATCACGATTATTGGTCTATCTGCAAAGAATGCCATTTTGATTGTTGAGTTTGCAAAAGCATTAAGAGAAGAAGGAATGGGTTTAGTGGAGGCAACCGTTGCAGCCGCTAAATTGCGCTTACGTCCAATCCTAATGACATCTTTGGCATTTACCTGTGGCGTTATTCCTTTAGTCATTGCCAGTGGCGCTAGTTCTGAAACTCAAAAAGCGATTGGTACAGGCGTCTTTGGCGGCATGATCAGCGCAACAATTCTAGCTGTTATTTTTGTACCGATTTTCTTTATTGTCGTCATGAGCATGGTTGAGAAATTCTCGAAACGTAAAGCGGCACATTAAGCATCAAAACTGAGAATAAAAGCTAAATATAAAAGCTGTGGGTTAACGAGTTTAGCCCACAACAAATCTTTCATTTACATCTTTATTTCAGAATTGATTTAATAAACCATCAATATAGGTTTGATCATGAAAGCTACGAATCTTGATCCGAAACGCTGGTGGATATTGCTCGCTGTCGTGCTTGCATTTCTGCCGATTGTGATTGATATGACTGTACTGCATGTTGCGGTTCCATCATTAACCCAATCATTGAGTGCCTCAAGCAACCAAGTCTTATGGATTATTGATATTTATCCATTACTTATGGCTGGACTTTTAGTTCCGATGGGAACTTTGGCTGATCGTGTCGGCAATCGTAAGATTCTGCTGATTGGCTTGGTTATATTTGGAATTGCCTCAGTCCTTGCGGCATTTTCCCAAACGGCTTCTATGCTGATTGCCGCACGTGCTTTATTAGCATTAGGCGGTGCCATGATTATGCCCTGTGTATTGGGTATTATTCGCAGAACCTTCGAAGACAGTCGCGAACGTGCCATTGCGCTGGGTATTTGGGGCACAATCGGATCAGCCGGTGCCGCCATTGGACCGCTCATTGGTGGTGGATTGTTAGAATATTTCTGGTGGGGTTCAGTTTTCCTCATTAATGTCCCAATCATGTTAGTTGTCGCCCCAATGTGCTATTTCTTATTATCCAAAAATGAAGCTGTAACCTCTGGACATTGGGCATTTGGTCAGGCGCTATTGCTAATTTTCGGTTTGGTTTCATTTGTATATGCGCTCAAAGCAGGCTTAGGCGGTAAACAGTCGTTGTTAATTGTCCTTCCTTTAGTCATTTTTTCTATTGGATTATTAACCATATTTGTACGCAAACAGCTGAATTCTCCTCAACCGATGCTAGATCTTTCACTATTTTCACGCCCTGCTATTTTAGCAGGCATTATTATGGCAATGGTTGCTGCAGGCGCTTTGGCAGGTGTGGAATTAACCTTAGCGATGGAGCTGCAATATGTCATTCGTTTAACACCACTACAAGCTGGTCTTTTTATGGTTCCGATTATGGTTGCTGCTGCTATTGGTGGGCCTATTGCTGGATTTTTATCTAATAAATTCGGACTGCGTCTAGTTGCAACATTTTCATTAATATTGGCAGCAATTGCGTTGATCAGTTTGAGTTATTCAGATTTTCATCATCCGGGAATTATTGTTCCCTTTATTTTAGCTTCAATTGGACTCACTCTAAGTATCGGTTTAACAGCTTCATCCATTGCGATCATGGGCTCAGTACCTGCAGAAAAGGGCGGTGCGGCAGGTTCACTTGAAAGTACAGGTTATGAACTGGGTACAGGACTAGGTATTACTTTATTTGGTGTTTTCATGGCCTATATATTTGGCAGTCATCTTCAAGTGCCGTCAGATTTAACTGCTGTTTTAGCAGAAAAAGCCAGACTATCGATTGGTGATACCTATTTAGTGGCGAGCCAGTTACCCGTTGAACAAGGTACAGCATTGATTAACGCAGGTAAAATTGCCTTCAGTTCAGCTCATGTTAATTTATTATTAACAGCAGGGATTATCATCGGCATACTCTCCATTGTGGTATTTTTTATGCTAGCGAAATATCGAGATGAGAATTCATTGTAATGAAATTTATTTGAGGATCATCAAACAGAATGGTTAAGTTCAGACATCAATTTATCTTAAATTTATGGTTTAAATGAAGCCGTATTGATCTGAACTTAACACATTATAAATGAGTTGATGTCTTACGATTTATACGATTTAGTTGAATAGTAAAACAGCTGCCACCTAAGTTTTTGGATTTAGAATAATAAATATGACCTTGGTGTGCTTCAATAATTGCATCAATCACTGCCAAGCCTAATCCAGTACCGCCATCTAGACGTGATCTAGAGTCTTCCAGACGATAGAATGGCTTGAACAGATGTGCAAGATGCGATTCATCAATACCAGGACCTTCATCTTCAAACATTAATAGCCAATGTTCTGCTGTGGCCATCGTTGTAATATTGATTTGTCCAGCATTCGAATATCTTAGAAAATTAGAAAATAATGCAATAAAGACTTGTTCCATCCTTCTTATATCAACGCAAACCAATTTATCCGTCAAATTTAAAATAATAGTTAAACCTTTAACCTGAAACCGTTCATTAAACATCTGCAGACATTTTTCAATACTATCTTTTAAATTGGTCTTTTCTAGTTCTAAACGTAATTGTTTATTTTCAATAAGTGTCAGTGTCCGTAAATCTTCCACAAGGTAAGATAAGCCTTCGACTTGGTTCAATAAGCTTAGGTGTAAAGCTTGATCGGCAATAAATATACCATCGACAATACCTTGCAAGCGACCTTGTAATATTGTCACAGGTGTTCGTAATTCATGTGCAATTGCAGCATTCCAAACAGTTGAATTCTTAACTGATACTTCAAGTTGGTTTGCCATTTCATTGAAGTTCTCAATAAGGGACTTGATTTCATGTGGAATATCATGATGTGGCTGTTTAATTCTGAGTGCTAAATTACCTTGTTGAATTTGTTGAATAACATCTGCTAAATCACTAATTGGCTGTGTATAGCGTTTTCCATATTTAAAGGCGAGGATAGTAGAAAGAAAAAAGCCTGTTAATAGCACTAAAAACAGCCAGATAAAGTCAACATAGGTAACTGAAAATTCATTTGAATTAATAACTTGCGTATTTAGAAAACCTATTTTTATCGCCCAGCTATAAACAAAATAGCCAATCATGAAAGATAACAGCGTAATGCCTAAATTGAGTAGGCTCATCATGATAATAAACTGGAAGTTAATTCCAACTGAATTTTTAAAAAAGTTAAATTTCATGATTTTGATCTAAGCGATACCCCACGCCACGGACATTGATTAATAAACCATTTACATAATTTTCTTCAAGTTTTTTGCGTAATTTGCTGATATGGCTATCTACAGTGCGATCTAAAGCATCACTTTCAGGCATACAGTTTTGGATCAATTCATTGCGTGTAAAGACTTTATTTGGTGTTTTTGCCATCAAAACCAGTATCTTATACTCAGTTAACGTAAGGTTGAGCAGCTGATTTCTTTGACCATTTGAAATGTAAACTTGATGATGATCTGGATTAATTTCAATATTTTTATAACGAATAATATTAGTTATTTCCGTATTTTGGCTTGTACTTCGTCTAAGTACGGCTTGTATTCGCGCAATCACTTCATTTGGGTTAAATGGTTTAATAATAAAATCATCAGCACCCATTTTTAGCCCCATGATCTTATTCACTTGATCATCTAAGGCAGTCAGCATAATGACAGGTAAATGACTTGTTTGACGGATGATTTGTAGAATTTCCCAGCCATTTAGTTTGGGTAATTTAATATCAAGGAGAATCAGGTCTATAGAGTTGGCTTTTAAGCACTCTAAAGCTTGTTGTCCATCCAATGCACGGATGACCTTCATGTTTTCATTTTTTATGTATTTTTCAAGAATGTCACCAATATCATAATCATCTTCTACAACGAGAATTACGCTATTTTCAAAGCTATGTTGTAAGTTCTGATACATACAAGTTATTCGGATAAAATCTTGGTAAGTAAATAGTTTAACAGTTTGAATTGTAAATTTCAGAATAACTGAATTCTACTTCTGCTTACCCAATACATTGAGAAAAATGTACCTGAGCTTCAATTACTCACTAGGTTTCTCATCTTTTTTCTTCTGAATCAAATCCCATATAGAGAAATCAGGCTTAGCTTTATCAGAATGTTCCGCAGGGTTAACTTTAAATGCTTCAAGATTGATTTCTAAAAGTTTTAATTTAAGCTCCTCTGAACCAGTAACTCCTAACTTTTCAAGCTCTTGAATTTCTGTTTTGTACCGTTCATAAGATTTAGCCAATGCTTCTTTATGAGAATATTCTTGCTCTAATTTAGAAAAACGATTTAAATTTATATTCGCAATTGTTGCAATCCAAATCAAAGGTGCGTTGATCAATAATTTGAATAAGAATGTATCCCACTTCATATTCAAAAAATCTGATTTATCAAACAAATAAAAATTAAATCCAAAAATTGCTAATACAACTAATACAAATACAATAATACTGATGAATTGTCCTTTTTTGGCTTCTTGTCCTTTTACAACAAAACCACCTGCAAGCCCTGCTTCACTTGATAATCCAATAACTGATTTTGCTCGCTCCTCAACATTTTTTAAATTTTCTAACCTTTTATCCAAATCTTCACTTAATGCAGTAATGTTTTTTTCTTCATTACCATAAATTTTGTCATAAAAATTTTGGACTCTCGATAACTGAAAATTTATCTGCTCATTTTTACTTTTATTATCAGGATCATCAGAAATAAATAAATCGTCATAGTATGCAACTAACTCATTAATTTTTCTTTCGTATTCTTTAACTTTCGTTTCACCATTATCATTTAGTTCATCAAACAATTTGTCATATTGATCTAAAATTTTATCAATTACATAATTTACTCGATCAACTTTAGAAGTATCCTCACCATTTCGATCAAATAATTGACTATAAGCTGTGTGAATTTTTTCGGACTCAACTTCCAAAATATCTAGATTATCTTCATTGGTTACTTCTAATATACGAGAATAAATAGAACTACCATTTTCATCATTAGCTAAAACAGATTGAATTTTTTCAATAGCAATTAGAGACTCATCTAATTTGGCTTTTAGTTGAGATAACTCATTCGTTTTATTAATTAAACTTTGTTGGTGAGCTTTAATCTTATCTAATTCACCTTGTAAAAGTGAACTAACAGTATGCCGATTATCTGTTAAATCTCTTAAGTCAGACCTCAAAGAATACATGGATGATAAATGATCATTTAAAGCCCTAAGTTGTGCTAATCCTTCACGTAGTTTTTTTTCATCACTTTCTTTCAGACCAAGCAAATCCTTTAAGCCCATTTTTTTCTCTTAATTAATGAATTATCAAAATATTAAACTAAATTATATATCGAAGTATTGAAACTTTAGACTTACTTTTTAAAAGATGGATCAATGTTCTTAGGCAACCAATAATTTTGGTTATTGTACAAAACATTATAGCCATCTTTTATTTCAACGATCATTTCCAACTTGATCTTCAATGAATCCTGATAACTCATCTCATGGAATAGTTGTAAGCCATTTTTCACCCATACCATGACATTGAAATCAGTATTTGGGCTGAGCATCGAGATCAATTCTTTTTCCAATTTCCGCTTACTTGCTTCTTTTATGAAGTTAGAATGCTTTAAGGAAATATAATCAATATCCGTATCATATTGATCGTTTAAGAAATTAATAAACCCTGTTAATGCAGCAGCCTGACCTGAATACTCATTTAAATAAGCTTTTACTTTTGCCAAATCTGGCAGTAATTGCTTATCCTGAATAGATAACATCAATGCAACAGCAGGCTTCATTGCAAGCCTTACAGATCGAGCAGATGTTTTTCCTTGATGCATTTTTTCATCGAGCTTTTGCTTATAAGCAAATACAACATCAAAAGCCAATGAGGGCTGCGGTAACTGATCAATCAACTTATTGGCTTGATCTATCTCAGAACATTCATTTTTATTTATAGTTGAGATTTTTACCCCATGCATTTGATCGAGCCACTGTGTTACTAATTCAAACTTTCTAAGTCCACTCGTCCGTAAAGTCAACAATAATTGGTCTGCATCAGGAATATTACTCTCCCATAACATTTCTGTTTTAATAAAAAAATGAGTATGTTTATTCAAATACAAAGCTGCTTGATGTGCTCCAACTAAATCGACCAACCAAAGCACGTAGTTTTCATATTGTTTTTTTAAAAAAGATGACTCGAACAAATAAATATTTTGATGGAACTTTGACCATAGATTTTTAATCCAGTAGCAATCATCACATAGATCACCGCATCCTGCTGAGATCATCGTTTTACATTCAATACAAGGTTTATTCGGTTGAGTTATACATTTTTTACAAACTTTATTTCCTTTTTCATCTAACTCTAACAAGCGATATTTATGACATGAAGGACATGTTTCATAATCCCTTGTTGAACATTTCGGACAAACTCTGAGGTCATCATTAAAGCGTGATATTTTCGTTAATTTTTGCGATTGAACATTGCATCGCTCACATCGTTCAACCTCTCTAAAATAAACAGAACAACTATTACAAACGACCCCATACTCTGTAAGCGTTCCTATCGGTCTGTTAACTTGATTGCATCTTATACAAGGTTGTTTTTTAATACATTCATTACAGATCGCTTGATCATCATTTTTAGGTAATCGAGCAGATAACCCACATTTTGGGCAAAGACATTTTTTAAAAATTCGAGCATAACAAGTTGAGCAATATTTTTTCCCTTTATATCTTTTTTTTAGTTGGGTAACTGATTTTTCACACCCATTACATAACTGCTCAATATTAATCTCCGCCAAGCTTATGACTCCGTTTCTTTCTTGATTTTCTTAACAAATTAAGCCACTTACGTTGCACGGTTTTTTTTGCTTTTGGTTTTCCATTATGAGAACTCACACGTTGTAAAGCATATACTCTTATAGGCTTGATCATTGCTGATTTCATTTGTTGAAGTTGAATCGGTAGTTTTTTACGCTTATCCCAAAAATTTGCACTACTAATCCCGTACTCATAAGAGCGGTCAATAATCAACTCACATGGGATTTTCATAATTTCATTCAAGATGGAAAGCAAAATTATACGTTCGTTTGTATTTAAATATTCGAAAGCAATTGGTGTGAAAGGAGTTATGGTATTTAAATTTATACCAAAGCTCTTAAACATTTCAATAAGTTGAATATTATCTGTATCTACAAGTAATCTGATTTCACTTATCCATGCACGAGCAATCGCAAACCATTCGGTAGCTGAAATATTTTGATTATTATATAAACCTGAGCCTTGTTTTAAAACGTTATCTGCATTTTTTTGAAAATCTAAAATTTGAATATTGCTAGGTTGTGGCTGATATAAAGTCAAATTAAAATGGCATGAGAAACATACTGCTAATGATCCATGCTCTAAATCTATTTTAAATGGCTGAATGACTACACCGCAATTCGGACAATGATCAATTAAATTTATTTGATGTTTTTCACAACAACAATGCCACCCCATTCGCCACATTAACCGTAAATAAGCTGATCTACCATCACTTTCAAAACATTGAGTACACACCTGCCGACCTGAAAAATTTGATCTACTACGCTGACCTAAACTTAAAACCCATCCACTATTTGAACTCTTAACTAGATAGGGAGCCACATTAGTTAGCATTGTTTTCAAAATTTTTTGTTTATCATCAAAAGAATGTACAAATAATAATTCAAGCCGATCTTCCGTCATACCTCGATCAAGATCAATCGTTAATGCTCTCCATCTACCCCACAATGCTTCTATAAGTGTTAAAGGGGAACATCCCATGTCTAAGGCTGAACGAATGAGCCATGATGATAATACTTCACCTTGTTCAATGGGGGTATGTATAAACCAATTTTGAGCATAATTAGGCATATTACACCCTCAATAATACTAAATAGAATTAAGCTGAATAGTGCGAATATTACGAGCACCCTCTGTTGGTTTAAGCCACTTGAATTTTTTAACAATTTCGAGGGTAATTTCTTCTTTACCAGTCAATATTGCTTCTTTTGCACATTCCACCAATAAACGATTTAAATCACCAAAATTACCACCTGAAATTTCATAGAGTAAGGTCGCAATTTCTTGTGATGCCAAGTTTGATAATTTTTTTAGGGGAAGTAAGCGAACATAACTTAAAAGAAGTCTTAAAAAATCCGCATCCAATTTCCATAAAGGCAAATCTATAATTTCAAAGCGACTGGCATACTGAGTATCCGTATGAAGAATAAGAGATGCATCACGAGTACCAACACCAATGATATTCATACTAAGTTCATTGCTTAGCGTTTTAAGTGTATTCATCACTTCTTGCCGTTGCCTAGCACTCCCACTTAAACAATTATGCAACTCATCAATAATTAACATTTTGGTTTCATATTTACGCAGTAGATGGGTTGCTTGATACCTTAATTTGCTTTCAGGATCAGTGACACGAAAAGGGACAAAAAAATGATCTAAGATATTAATATATAAATCTTTTACATTTGCCCTAGCAGGGGCTTGAATAGGAATGACTGGTTTAGTCAATGACATAAGCTGCATGTCCATATCATCAACTCTCTTAGTATAGTATTCTTTTGCAAACTCATGAATAATCTTAGTTTTTCCCATATTTGAATCACCAACAATTAAAAGACATTCTGGTCTTAATTTTCTAGGTCGTTTCAAAATATCAGTCAGTGTATTCAAAACTGCAATTGCTTTCTGATAACCAATCCACCGATCCTCATAAAGAATATTAATTCTTTCAGCATCACTAAGAATCATAGTGTCAAGGACATGCTCAGCAAGGTAATCATATTGTTTCATGGTCTTACCTCAAATCGTCAAAAGCAGTTAAATTTTGATCCCATAAACTATTTTGTGACTTTGGAGCATCTACATTTGTATGGATAACTGAATTATTTTTATTTTCATGGTGTAGTGCAGCAACTATCTTACCATTCTCTTTTTTTCTTTGATTCATTCGGCGTTGCTTTTTAGTTAAAGTCACGGCTTGATCTACTTTTTCACGGAGATAAATAATTGCTCTGTAAATAGCATCTTGATCAACTGTATCTAATCGCTCACTCTTAAGATATGCTTGGACTTGTCTATATTCATGCAATCCGATTGATGGAATTTCACGTTTGGCTGTAGGTACTTTAAAATATGTATTTGTATTCGGTTCATAAAACCAAATCATTGAAATATCACGAGGATCTCTTTTAAAAATAAACTTTCTTTTACGCTTTTTCTCATCGTCAGTTGGATCAATCGCATTGATCCAAGGTCTTAAACAATCAGCAAAATAAAAAAGTTTATCTTTTTTTACGCCCGTTCTTTGAATGGTTGATTCAAATTCAGGGGCGAAATCCAAAAATAGTGTTGCTTCATCCGCAACCCTTTCTTTTAAACCAGTACCAACTTTAAATTTTGTTCCCCAAATACCCTCTTCCCACATTTGTTGTGGCGGAATTTCAAGTATTGAATGCTTGCTTTTATGATAAACATTTACAATCCAATAGACGATGTAATGTTCTAATTCACGAAGTGTTAAACAAGCATTCTTAGCGGAATCATAAGTTCCTTTTTCAAAAATATTAGATTTAGTCGTTCCATCTAAAACATGCATTTCAAGATTTACGATTCCAAGTAAACGCTCAATATGCCCACCATATTTTGCACCACCAATAGGTCGATACTCCCAATTAATATCGTACTTTAGACATGCTTTATGCAGATGGTTTGTTCTAAAATCAGAACCATTATCAGAATGGACTGAATCCATAATACCTTCGATATCCCACTCACCATCCACATCTAACTCAAGCAGTTTTCTTTTCTTTGAAATAATGGCTGATGAAATACACATTGCTACCGATGTTGCACTTGGAGCTTCTAAAGAAAGGTAATAACCAACAATCATTCTACTAAAAACATCAATTGCTAATGTCAAATATGCCTTGCCTATTGTTTCACGGTATTGTTCATCAACGATTTCTATATCTAAAGGAGTGTGATCAATCTGCACATACGCCAAAGGATAGTCTGCATTCGGAAAAGTCCCTGCTGATGCTTCATACTTATCTTTAGCAGCCTTTTTTCCGTATCTTGCCTTAGTCACTTCATAGCCATTAAGGGCTTCAATTCTATAGCGAATCGTATTGTCATGAGGTGGTTCAATTTTTCTTTTGAAGCACTCAAGCTTCACTTCCAAAATTGTTTTGGCAACACTTGGCTTTAAACTTGTTAAATACTTAGTATGGATCGCTTGTTGAATAATATGATTTAATTCAGGCGACAACCTTGTTTTTTCTGTTGTCCAACCACGTTTTTTTGGGACTAAAGCTAAGATAGACTTGTTTTCTCGGTAAGCTTTAAGCCATTTCCAAATAGTATTTACATGAAGATTATGTTCACTTGCAGTCTTCTTAACCGCCTCAACTGTGGAATAGTCAATGAGTTCCCTAATAATTTCATAATGATCTAAAGCGATTTGCCATGACTCAGCAGAAATATCCTCACCTTGGTTAAGCTTAGAATTATCTTCACTTAAAACAGATAATTCCCTTATGTTCACTTGTAAACTTCGAGCAGATTCCAAATTTGCAATCACGACATCTTTTGCATTTAAAATATTGATAATTTTATATTTATTACCTTTATAACCAACAATTGCATTTGGTTTAATAACTAGGCGTTTTCTATCAATCTTTACTGAATCATCCTGTATCATTTAAATAACTCCTTGTGCTTTAGAGCCATCATTTACCCAAATAACAGTTTCAGTAGTAAAAGGGTTATATAGATCGCAAGCAAGTATATTTTTTGAAATTAAAACCCATATTTGGCGAATAGCCTTTAATACATTTTTTTCATCTTTAAAAATATAAGCAGGCAATTGATTAACTGTTGAAAAGCCTAGTTTTAATAAAGTTTCAATTAATACTCTCTGATCTACCTCATCAACATGAGAACGTCTGAATCTTTTTAAAAAATTGATATTTTCCCAATATTGATCATACAAACGAGACTCATCAATAATTTTGAATTTCCATGCCTTTTCAGAAGCTAAAGCATAAGCTGCCCTAAATTTTGGTCTAAGGGTATTCCAATCTTCCTTTAATTTTTTTCTAGGCTTAATTTCAATCAATAATGGTGCAGGAAAGAAATCAATATCATTATAAATTGCACTTGAAAATTGCACCAAATAATCAGGGGTATATACCGATTCATTTCCTAATTCAGTTATATAAGGAATAGAAATAGGCTGTTCAACCACATCAATAACATTACTGTTATATTCTTGCTTAAAAAGAAAATCACGCTCCAAAGTGGATTCAAACCAAATCGTTTTTTCTCCCCTAAAAGAGTAATTCCCCGAAATACTTCCGTAAACGGTTTGGGCTTTTCTAACGGGACTATATTCATCACTTATTCTTTTCATATCAGACCTCAAGAGTAATCTACTAGCCCCTATTATTGTAGTTTTGTAATCTACTAGCCCTTATTATTGTAAAAACTAGCTTTTATTTCTGTACAAAACGACATGCAACTAGCTGAATTTATATAATGCCACTAGCTTCTATTATTGTAAATGACAGAGGATCAAATCCTAAACCGGGTGAAATCACCTTGGCACATTTAGGGGTTTTATTTTTAGATGAACTTCCTGAATTTGATCGAAAGGTATTGGAGGTATTACGGCAACCACTCGAATCCAAAGAAATTGTGATTTCACGGGCTTCTCGTCAAATCACCTTCCCTGCGAATTTTCAATTGATCGCAGCAATGAATCCTTGCCCATGTGGCTATGCCTTTAACCAAGACAGCCGTTGTCAATGTAGTGCTGAAAGTATTAAACGCTATCAAAACCGTATTTCAGGTCCATTATTAGATCGTATTGATTTACATATAGATGTCCCGCCACTGGCAGCGCATGAATTACAAAGTTCGCAAGAGGTTGAAAGTTCAAGTACAGTTAGGCATCGTGTCATTCAAGCTTATGAGTTACAAATAGAGCGTCAGCAAAAATCCAATATGGCGCTCACGCCGACGCAATTGGAGCAACAAGCGGTTTTGGATGCTACTGCGCAGAATATTTTACAGTTAGCACAGCAACGAATGAATTTATCTGCGCGTGCTTATCATCGCGTATTACGTGTTGCCAGAACCATTGCCGACTTAGCTCAAAGTGAACACATTCAAGCTCAGCACGTTTCTGAAGCACTGTCCTATCGAAGCCAGCTCAATACTTAAAAAAATGGCGACCCTAGGTCGCCATTTTTAATGCTTTTTAACATTAGAATTCGTATTTCAAACCAAATACGACTTTATTCTTTTGTTTTTCATCCGCACGGTCATAACCACCAACTGTGTAATTCATGCTTGCGGTAACACCTGTATCTGCTAAAGGCTTGCTTAGACCAATATCAAAGTGACGGAAACCAAAGCTTTCTGTTGTTCCTAAATTATCTTCAAAATCACCTGAATCTTGATATGCATATAAACCAAGCGCGGTATCTAGACTGAAGTCTTTAGGAAGTGCATAGCTATATGATGCTTTGATATAAGTATCACCTGCATTACCCCATGAAACATCTTCAAGCAAAGTTTGCGCTGTTAAGCCAAAATCTTTATAGCTTAGCCCAAGCATTGTTTCTAAACCGTTTGCATCACTTGTATCAATATCATAGTAATAGTAGTAAGTTAGGCCTGCTGTGTAACCAAGATCATCATTAATTGAACCGTTATAGCCCGCATAAAAATCATTTTCAAAACCATTCGGTAGGTCATCACCATAGTTTAATGTTGAACCCCACCAACCTGCATAGAAGCCTGATGCATGGCTATAATCCAAACCACCTTGGATTGTCGCATCTTTATTTTCAGGCACATTGGTAATACCACGTAAATTATAGCTAGACAGTACGCCGATATTTCCAGATACAGAATGCTCTGAAGCAGGTGCTTCAGCA
Source organism: Acinetobacter sp. YH12070 (assembly GCF_013419625.1). Lineage (NCBI taxonomy): Bacteria > Pseudomonadati > Pseudomonadota > Gammaproteobacteria > Moraxellales > Moraxellaceae > Acinetobacter > Acinetobacter sp. YH12070. The sequence continues at coordinate 86,156 of NZ_VOZT01000004.1, forward strand.
AATGTAAACGTCGATGCTGCTCCAAGTACAGCGATTGATAAAGCTTTAAGTGCAAATTTCATGGTTTGTTCCCCCACATCGTGCGACGACGTATTTTTTGGTTATTTCGTTGAACTCAATGAGGTATTAGCAAGCGCTGTGCCATGTTTAAAAATATACACATATTTTTTTTATAAAGGTCACGATTTTGGCTTTCATAAAACATATAAGATACTGTTTTTATTTGTTATTTTTTAATTACTCTATTTAACTATTTTTCTCTAATTTTTTTTTAGAATGCAGATTGTCAACTATTCAGATTATTTAAATCCTTAGGTTGATAGTTGTAACAGGATTTTAAAAATGCGCTTTTTTGAGTATATTTTTTCAACACCGATCTCAAAAATGCATAAAAAAAGTGCACAATCACCATTGTGCACTTTCAAAAATATGACCGAATACGATCAACTCGTTAATGTTAGAAAGAATAGGTCAATCCAACCACAACGTTATCGTCTAATTCCTCGCCTTCACGATCTTTACCGCCCCATACATAGTCAGCAGCAATTTCAAATCCAGTATCTGCAATCGGTTTACTTAAGCCCAAACGTGCTTCAGTGAACACCACATCTTCTGTGGTTGTTAATAGGCTGTCATCGTGACTGTCATTAAAAACAGAAACACCGAGCGATGAATTTAATGAAACATCATACGGTAATGCATAGCTATAAGTAGCGTTCAGATATACATCGCCTGCGTTGCCATAATTAACATCAGACAACAATACAGCCATGCCTACTGTTAAATCTTTATAACTTATGTCCTGAATAAATTCGACGCCTGTCGTGCGACGCTTTTCAGATCGGTCGTCGTTATACACTGAACCGCCACCTTGATAGACATAGGCCATCACTTGTGACTTATAACTCCAATCTTCATTCAGTTCACGTCCATATCCGACATAGAAATCATGTTCAAAACCATGTGACTGACTGTCGTCCGTAGGGTCATAGTTGAGTGTAGAACCCCAATAGCCCGCGAACAGCCCACTGTTGTGTGCATATTCAAGTCCAGCTTGTAATGCCGCTTGATCATTTTCTTCACTCGCACGGTACACATATTTGTTTACCACGCCCAAACTTCCAGACCAATTCCCTTGTGCAGTTGTGGCTTGTTCAGTTTGTTCTGCAAAAGCAGGGACTGTAACTAGGGTCACTAAAATACTTAAAATTGCTTTTTTATAAAATTGAATCATGTTTAGTCCCCACATCGGATCGATCGTGGATTGGGTTGAGTAAAATTTAGCGCCGATTTTAATCGATTTTACCGCCCTGTATAGCCCCTTTTTTCTTATTTTGATCAATTAAATCATTTAAAAACAAAGGTAAGATTATATAAAACAGTAAAAACCAAGCTTTTGATTCATAAAATATCTTTTATCTTGTTCTAGTCTTTAACAATGATTTAATGCATTCATTTATATGTATTTATCACGAATATTATCATCTTTTATTGAACTGTTTTTTTAAGGAAAAATTTCTGACGACTTCGCTAAAAGTCATTCTCTATTTACTAAAAATACGCCAACAGTGCTTACTTAGCCTGAACATTGATGCCATGCACCTCAGCAGTTTTTATACTTTTTGATCAAAATACGAATTTAGATTCAGCACAAATTGTCGCGAAGAGTAATGATAAATCAGCAAGTTAAATGAAAGTTTTTACCGTTTTTTATATTTTTTTATGATAAGCAATGAAGAAACTTCTCTTTAGCTTAATATATATTCAATTTAAATAAACTATTTGTTAAACAACAATAACATACGAAACATTTGCTTATTACAGATTGACCGATGATCTGAATGTTTTCTAACTTTAGTGTAATAAGCGCATTAAAAATAGTGATTTTTTTAAGAAAAAATATACAATCGCACTACATATTAACCAAATTTGCATGAGGCTCTCTCCCAATGCTTAAAGCTCAACAACTAACACTTGCAGTATTAGTAAACGCTGCTCTTATTTCTACTGCTTTTGCTAGCGAACAAAGCGAATCTAAAGGCTTTGTGGAAGATGCCGAAGGCTCTGTATTATTCCGTACAGGTTACATTAAACGCGATAAACAAGATGTAAATCGCGGTGACGATACAAGTTCTTTTGCACAATCAGCAATCGTGAAATTAGAGTCAGGCTTCACTCAAGGTGTTGTTGGCTTTGGTGCCAATGTTGTAGGCGATGGTTCATTTAAAATCGGTGAAAACAAACATGCTGGTAATGGCATGATTCCACAACATAACGACGGCTCAGCGTATGATCACTGGGCACGTGGTGGCGCAAGTGTTAAAGCTCGAGTATCAAATACTACTGTTGAATACGGCACCCAAGTTCTTGATATTCCAGTGCTTGCGTCAAACACAGCACGTATGGTACCTGAATACTTCACAGGCGTTTTAGCGACAAGCCATGAAGTTGAAAATCTAGAAGTTATTGCTGGTAAATTCACTAAAAACCAATATTCAGACCAAATTAATTCTGACGGTAACGATCTAGATCGTGCTGTGGTTTGGGGTGCAAAATATAAGTTTAACGACCAACTTAATGCATCTTACTATGGCTTAGATAGCAAAAATGCGTTGGATCGTCATTACATTAATGCTAATTACACTATTCCGTTAGCTGAAAAACGCTCTTTAAATTTAGACTTTAGTGGTTATCACACAGAATGGGACAAAGCAGCTTCAACCTATTCTTCATCACTTGGTGATACAAATGTAGATGGCCGAAGCAACAATCTATGGTCATTGGCAGGTACATTAAATCAAGGCGCTCACTCAGTCATGCTGGCTTACCAACAAAACACTGGTAACACAGGTTATGACTATGGTAGCAATGCTGACGGTGCGCAATCTATTTATGTAGCCAACTCGTACCTTTCTGACTTTATTGGTAACCATGAGAAATCGGCACAAATTCAATACAACTTAAACTTTGCTGATTACGGCGTGCCAGGTTTAAATTGGACGACTGCTTATGTATACGGCTGGGATATCAAAACTATTAAAAATGGTGTAGAGACATCAGACGATGCTAAAGAAAGCGAATTCTTTAACCAAGTGAAATATACTGTTCAATCAGGTTTTGCTAAAGATGCTAGCCTTCGTTTACGTTATTCACACTACCGTGCAGACCAAGCATACAATGACGTATATATGGCTGACACCAATGAATTACGTGTATTCTTAGACATCCCTGTGAAATTATTTTAATTTCGCAGCTAGTCTAAGATAGCGAAAAAAAACCTGCACACTGTGCAGGTTTTTTTATGAGCATCGTTTTCATATAAAAGCGATGCTCAGCTTAAAACAATATTATTTGTTCGCAGCTTGGTAAGCTTCAATTGAGCTCAGTACTTCTTGTTTCGCAACATCAGCACCTTCCCAACCACTTAACTTAACCCATTTACCAGGCTCTAAGTCTTTGTAGTGTTGGAAGAAATGCTCAATTTGATTGATCAACAATGCAGGAAGATCGGTATATTCTTGAACATCTTTATAAAGCGGAGTCAATTTGTCGTGTGGAACAGCAACAAGTTTTGCGTCAACACCACCGTCATCTTCCATGTTCAATTTACCAACAGGACGGCAACGAATTACAGAACCTGGCTCTACTGGATGTGGAGTTACCACAAGTACGTCTAATGGGTCACCATCCAAAGATAATGTATTTGGAACATAACCATAGTTCGCTGGGTAGAACATTGCAGTACCCATGAAACGGTCTACAAATAACGCATCAGAATCTTTATCGATTTCGTATTTGATTGGTGCTGCATTTGCAGGAATTTCAATAATGACATAGATGTCGTTTGGTGCATCTTTACCCGCTGGGATATTGCTGTAGCTCATAGCATCACTCTTTAAACAAAGTTAAATCTTTTAATCCGGCACAATTATAACGGTTTTATCGCTTTTTTTGTGATTTTAGCGATCATGCTGATAATTTAATCATCAAGCAGAACATTTAGCTTAATTTAATGACCAATAACATCAGGCAAATCGGGCATAACATCGACAAGGTCCAAATGATTGAACGTAAAGTTGCCCAATTGGCTAAATAACATAGCCCATAAATAACGCGTAAAACGAGATAGGCTATCCCAAAGGTCATGATGTATTGTTGATGAATCACCATGTATTCGGCCATTAGAATAGCCGCAATAAATAAAGGTAAACTTTCAAAACTATTTTGCTGCACTGCATGTGCGCGGCTCGCCAACCCTGTAGAGCGTGCTAAAACTTCACGTGGATTTTGATTATCACTCGACTTAAAACCTGCAGCTCGCTTCGCAATAAATGTAAATACATATGGCAGTAAACAAGCGGCCAAAATGAGATAGATGATCCCACTGATGCTGTGCATGTGTTTTTTCTCAGGAAGATTTTATGGCTGCTATAATACCATGGCATTTCGTGAATAATTTTTGTTAAATATAGTGTTTTTATAATCGGCAGATGAAAGGATCCTCTATGAGCACTTCTGATCAAGATCAATTATTTGAAGTTCTTGAAGAGCAAAAACGCCATCAGCTTCGCGTCGATCGTGCCTTAAAAATCGTCATCCCTGTGACTGCATTTTTACTTGCTGTGATCTGCGCCAACTTAAATGTCTGGTCGACTGTTTTCAGCTTTGTCATCATGTGGGTTGCATTCTATGCAGTTTCCATCAAGCAACTTCCCCTTTGGCATTGGGTCATTGTCATTGCACTGTATTGTTTAGTCGACAATATTTTAACCTATGGCAGCTATAACCAATCCGGCTTTAGTCGTCAGTTCGGTGCGATGTTTATTTTCTTAGGTGTTTTTGGTGTAGGACGTCGCTACTTTGATCGCTGGTCGATGAATAAAGGTAAGCTTTAATGAGCTAAATTTAAAGCGATAAAAAAAGCGCCCGAAGGCGCTTTTTTTATGCATCGTATTATGCTGTTTTACGCAAATCTTTACGTAGAATTTTACCGACGTTCGATTTTGGCAATTCATCCATAAATTCAACATAACGTGGGCGTTTATAGCCAGTTAAGTTTTCTTTTGCGAATGCCAAAACTTCTTCAGTCGTTAAAGATGGATCTTTTTTCACAACGAATAATTTAGGTACTTCACCTGATTTTTCATCAGGAACACCAATCGCAGCAACTTCTAGCACTTTTGGATGTTTTGCAACAACTTCTTCAATTTCAGAAGGATAAACGTTGAAGCCAGACACCAAAATCATGTCTTTTTTACGGTCTACAATCTTCACATAACCGCGTGGATCCATGACACCAATGTCACCTGTACGGAAGAAACCGTCCGCCGTCATTACTTTGGCAGTTTCATCTGGACGGTTCCAATAGCCTTTCATGACTTGAGGACCACGAATCGAAATTTCACCTTGCTCACCTTGAGCAACTTCATTGCCATCATCATCTAAAATAGCAACTTCTGTCAGTGGCAATGGAATACCAATCGTACCGCTGAATTCCATTGATGCTGGAGGGTTTGCGGTTGCAACAGGTGAAGTTTCTGATAAACCATAACCTTCGATGATATTGGTACCGGTAACTTTCTTCCACGCTTCTGCAGTCGAAGGAAGCACTGCCATACCACCACCCATCGCCATTTTTAGCTTGCTGTGGTCAAGTTGCTTGAACTCTTCATTGTTCACCAAAGCATTGAACAATGTGTTCACTGCTGGGAAGAATGAAGGTTGGTATTTACGTAATTCTTTCATTACCGCAGGTAGATCACGCGGGTTAGGAATCAATACGTTCGCCTGACCTTTGTACATACCGTAAAGTGCACACACCATAAATGCAAAGATGTGATACAGCGGTAATGCACAGAAGATACGATCATCTGGCTGACCATCTTGCTGACCAAATTTACTTTGGAAAATACCATCACACTGCAACATGTTTGACACAAGGTTACGATGTGTCAATTCTGCGCCCTTAGATACGCCAGTTGTACCACCGGTATACTGAAGTACCGCAGTATCACTTAAAGTTAAGTTTGGACGTTTGTAATTGTTTGCACTCACTTTAGACATTGCTGCATTAAAGCGAATATGACCTGGAATGTTCCAAGCTGGAATTTGTTTACGTACTGAACGTAATACAAAGTTAACCAATGTACCTTTCAGTGTACCGAGCATGTCACCCACAGATGCCACGATCACATGTTTTACTGGGGTTTTACCAATAATCGCTTGGTAAACAGATGCAAAGTTTTCAATGATAACCAATGCCTCTGAACCAGAGTCATTTAATTGATGTTCAAGCTCACGAGAGGTATACAATGGATTCACGTTGACCAATACCAGTCCAGCACGGAATACACCTAATGCAACAACAGGATATTGAAGAACGTTAGGCATCATAACTGCAACGCGTGAACCTTTAGCCAAACCTAAGCTTTGCAAATAGGTTGCAAATTTACGGCTTGCTTCATCAAGTTCTTTAAAAGTTAAGACTTTATCCATGAAGATAAAGGCATCTCTTGAGCCAAACTTCTGAAAATTACGCTCAAAAATATCGACCAATGAGGTATTTTCTGCGGGTAATTCTACAGTTTCTGGAATCCCTGTCTTTTGGTATTCAGCGAACCAAATCTTTTCCATAACGCCCAATTCTCCTGTCGTAATCCTTAATAATCCAACTGTTTTTTTTCAATATTAAGCGGTCATTATTTAACTTGTTTGTGCTTAATATTGCATCCATTTCACGAATAACAGCATATATAACGTATTTCGTTCCATGGATGCTAGTATTATCTTTGAATGAACAGTTTATTTGCTTTTTGATATCCACGTGGTAACAACACGCCTTTCGATGCACGTTTACCCACATATTTTTGCAGATCGTCGCCTTTAAGCTTTAATTGTTGATTTCCTGCAAGCACTTGAATTATTTCATCTAAATTCAAAGTTGTCATGGATACAATTTGATCTTTTGCCTCAAGTTGTATCAATTTATTACCTTTACCCTTATTCAATACTGGTAATTCATCAAGTTCAACCAACAGCAAACGCCCCGCAGAACTGAGGAGTGCAAGATGTGTTGCATTCTCAATCGCCGTTAAATTCATAACTGCCGCCCCTTCGGACAAGCTAAGGAAGGCTTTACCTGCTTTTGCATTGGTATCGAGGTTTTTGGCTTGGGTTTTAAAGCCATAGCCTTTACTACTCATCGCCAAGACTTCTGTTTCATCTTCAGCAATAAACACTTGTTTAAAGCCGACCCCACTTGCAGGTGCAAGTTTAGAACTCAGAGGCTCACCTAAACCACGCGCAGATGGCAAGGTATTGATGCCCAAAGCATAGCTTCGACCGGCATCATCTAATACATACACACGTTGATTCGATTTACCTTGCGCATGGCTGAGATATTGGTCACCTGCACGGAAATTTAAGTTCTCAGCATCGACGTCATGACCTTTCGCCGAGCGAATCCAACCCGCTTCAGACAACACCACAGTCACAGGATCTGCAGGAAGCATATCTTGTTCATTAATCGCATGGGCTTCAGCACGTTTCACAATTGGAGAACGGCGGTCATCACCAAATTTCTTCGCATCTTCTTTAAGTTCATTAATGATCAATGCTTTTAATGATTCAGGATTCGCCAATTGTTCACGAATAATGGCAGCTTGGGCTTCCAATTCTTCTTGTTCACGGCGCATTTCCATTTCTTCAAGTTTTGCCAAATGACGTAACTTGAGTTCTAAAATGGCTTCGGCTTGAATTTCATCGATATTAAAATGCGTCATCAACACCGGTTTAGGCTGATCTTCTTCACGAATAATACGAATCACTTCATCAATATTCAGATAAGCAATGATCAAGCCTGCAAGTATATGTAATCGTTTTTCAATTTTATTCAGATGATAAGTCAAACGACGTGTTACGGTATTTTTACGGATTTCGATCCATTCCAACAAAATACGGCGGATCGATTTCACTTGCGGACGACCGTCAGCGCCAATCATGTTCATATTGACACGATAGCTCGACTCTAAGTCAGTGGTTGCAAATAAATGACTCATCACCGATTCAGCATCAATACGATTCGAGCGCAGGACAATCACTAAACGTGTTGGGTTTTTATGATCTGACTCATCACGTAAGTCCGTGACCAATGGCAACTTCTTCGCCTGCATTTGATCTGCAATCTGCGTGATCACTTTTGAGCCTGAAACCTGATACGGCAGCTCCGTAATCACGATTTCATTTTTCTCAATGCTGTACACCGCACGAGTTCGATAACTACCGCGACCCGTGGTTTGTATTTTGAGTAATTCTTCTGGAGAGGTAATAATTTCCGCACGTGTAGGCAAATCAGGTGCAGGAATATATTCTGCGACTTTCTCATCAGTTAAGTTTGGATTGCGAATTAAGGCGATGGTGCCCTTCACCACTTCACGTAAGTTATGCGGTGGAATATCCGTTGCCATACCCACTGCAATACCCGTTGTGCCGTTGAGTAAAATATTTGGAACACGTGCCGGTAAATTCACTGGCTCTTTCATCGAGCCATCAAAGTTATCCTGCCAATCACAGGTCCCTTGTCCTAACTCTGACAGTAATAAATCACTATACGCAGACAATTTCGCTTCGGTATAACGCATCGCTGCGAAGGATTTCGGATCATCTGGTGAACCCCAGTTTCCCTGACCTTCAATAAATGGATAGCGATAACTAAACGGCTGCGCCATGAGTACCATGGCTTCATAACAAGCAGAGTCACCGTGAGGATGGTATTTACCCAGTACATCACCAACCGTACGTGCAGATTTTTTTGGCTTACCCGTTGGCTTTAGCCCGAGTTCGCTCATCGCATAGACGATACGACGCTGAACGGGTTTTAAACCATCACTGATATGTGGCAATGCACGATCCATAATCACGTACATGGCGTAGTTGAGATATGCTTGTTCGGTAAATTCTGCTACGGAACGGTTTTCTGTCGCATGATGCGCAAGGCTTGTCATAACAACCTGTAATCCTAAATTGTTCGTTCTTTATTGGGTTCTTATGCTATGTCGCAGGTGTCCCCTATACAAGGGGATGATCTAACACTCTGCGACAAATTGTGTCTTATGGCGTAAAAATATCCATTTTATTCACCATGATCAACTAAAAATTCAACAGTCTTTATAGACCGATGGATTCTAAAGTTTTGCCCTTAGTTTCTTCACCTAAAACCAAAATCACCACGGCAACTGCAATTAAGACTGCTGTAAACATCATAAAGACATAGCTAAAACCATGATCCATATCCATCATATGTGTCACGGCAAAAGGTGCTGCAATGCCCCCAATCCGACCAATGGCACCCGCCCAGCCCGAACCAAAGGCACGAATATTGGCCGGATATTGTTCTGGTGTATAGGTATAAAGTACGCCCCAAGCACCGAGATTAAAGAAAGACATTAAACAGCCCCAAATCACAATCTCTGTCACACTGCCAGACTGACCGAAGAAATATGCCGAAATGGCACACATCCCAATGAAGCCCGCCAAAGTAGCTTTACGACCCAATTTTTCGACCAACCATGCCGCTGCAATATAACCCGGCAATTGTGCCAAAATCATGACCAAGACATATTCAAAGGATTGAACAATGGTGTAGCCTTCTTTGACCAATAAACTTGGTAACCACGTAAAAATACCGTAGTAAGAAAAAACGATACCGAACCAAATGAGCCAAAGCATTAAAGTACGACGTGCAAAAATGCCTGACCAAAGCTGTGAAAAACTGATGTTGTGCTTTTCTGCAACCGGTTTGACCTCAAAAATTTCAACAACTTGCACACCACATTTGGCTTCAATCTTTTTCACCAATGCGTGTGCTTCATCAAAACGTCCACGGTTAATCAAATAAGGCACCGATTCGGGCACCATTTTCCAAATCACGATCGCATATAACGCAGGAATACCGCCAATCAAGAACGCTGCATGCCAGCCAAAATCAGGAATAATAAAGCGTGAGACCAACGCTGCAACCAACCAGCCCAGTCCCCAAAAACTTTCTAGTAAGACAATAAAACGACCACGCACATGCGCCGGAATATATTCACTGACCAAAGTCACCGCGACTGGGAGTTGCCCCCCTAAACCTAAGCCGACAATAAAACGAAACACCAACAACCAAGTTAGATTAGGTGCAAACGCACATGCAGCGGTGGCTAAGCTATAAATCACCAATGTCCATGCAAAGACTGTTTTTCGGCCGAAGCGATCTGCCAGTCCTCCAGAAAACACCGCGCCAATCGCCATCCCAACAAAACCAATCGAGACCACCCAACTTTTATCATTTGGCGTCATGGCCCAATCTTCAGCCATTTTCGCTAAGATAAAAGAAATGAGCCCCGTATCCATGGCATCAAACATCCAGCCAAGGCCAATAACCCAAAGTAAAGTGTAGTGAAACTTACCGATGGGTAAGCGTTGTATACGTGAGACTAAGTCCATAACAAGATCTCTGAACTGGTGGAAGGATGAACACTGCTTTCCCAACAGGATGTATGATTTTGCGTTTTTTAGTATAGATCCATGCAAAAGACCGACCATTGATCCGTCTTTTCAGCATTTTAATGTGATGTTATAGCAACGCGGCTATGACAAATCTTTTGAAGATACCGACTGATCATCATCATCTTTATAAATAAATTTAGGCATTTCTAAGCCAAAGTAAATGGCGATCAGACGTAAGGTGAAACCGAAAATGAGCGTCGCAATGACGGTCAATTCTAGCGATAAGCCAATCTCAATGCAGAGCCAATAACAAATCACGGACACAAAAGAAATACTGGCATAAAGTTCACGACGGAACACCAGTGGGACATCGTTACACAGGATGTCTCGTAAAATACCGCCAGAGACGCCCGTTAGTACCCCTGCTACCGCAGAAACCACAAAACCATGTCCCATTTCTAAAGCGATTTGACAGCCAATGATGGTAAAACCAATAAGACCTAGGGCATCGAGAACCAAGAAGATATTACGCAGATGACGCATCCACTTTGCAATCAGGATGGTGACAAATGCAGCAAAGCAGGTCAGCATGAGATATTCGGGATGCTTAACCCACGTCAGTGGATAGTGCCCAAGAAGCACATCACGAACCGAACCGCCCCCCAGTGCCGTGACACAGGCAATCAATGTTACCCCAAACCAGTCCATACTCCGCCGACCCGCAGACAATGCACCTGTCATTGCTTCTGCCGTGATTGCGATAATATAAATAACGGTAAGTAACATCGCCCTTCTTCCACTGAGGGTTGAGATGCGCGCTATTCTAAGCTAAATCTGCTCAAATGTTATAAAAATTGCGCACAACATTGTTTAAATTTTCGTCCAGAACCACAAATACACGGCTGCTTCATGGTGATTTGCATCTCTGTGGTCGGATCAAGGAAATACCAGCGTTGCTCGAACTTCACAAAGTGTGAAATTTCATGATGTACCTGCGCTTGCTGCCCATCGTGATAATGGGCTTTAAATTCAACTTGAGCATGGTTTTTATCGAGCTTTTCTTGAGCCTGTACCACCTCAAGCTTTAACCACTGATTGGCCTGACTCCACGCTGCAATGGCACTGACATCTAAGGCTTGCTGCTGTCCAATTGCAGTTGTTTGTACAATATAATCAATCTCATGTTGTGCAAATGCACTATAACGTGATCGCATCAATTGCTCTGCAGTTTGTGCATTTTCACGCCCCGCATGTAAGGGCTGACAACAGCTACCATATTCACCTTTGCCACACGGACACTGGACTTGTGACATATTTGTTTCCATAAAAAAATAGCCTGACAATGCAGGCTATTTTAACGGATCTTTCCACACAATTTTCATCAGTAGATCCGTATCGATTCAAATAAAAGAATGATACACGGTAAGGTCATCCGCAAGTGTTTGAGACAGGACCACTTCTAATCAAAAATGTTTTTGCAATGCTTTGAATAATTTGACGGTAGTGAACGAGTTTTGCGGATGACAATGGTTTTGGGTACTTTTGCCGAAACAAAAGTACCTCCAGCCGAAGGCTAATCCCTTTATTTAAACCCTAGATGTAAGACTCCGTCGAATAGACTTAAAAATCATTTTAAAAATGCGTAATTACTTTTACGTGCGTAACATCAGTGATCTATATAGATTACCCCCCCGATACGCAACTTAATCTTCAGTTGGCATGGGAATGACATGCACTTTTTCAATCTTATGACCATCCATCGTAACCACTTCAAAAATGTGTTCATCCGCTTTGAATTTTTCACCATTGGCTGGTAAACGGCCCAAATGAAATAAGATATATCCGGACAATGTCGAATACTGTTCAGCATCATCCACCAAGTCACGACCCAACAATAAAGACACATGACGAATGTCAGTTGAGCCATCGAGTAACAATGAACCATCATCGAGACTTTCTGCTGCTGTCTCCGGTTCATCTTCATCGGGAAACTCACCAGCAATCGCTTCTAAGACATCAATTGGTGTTGCAATCCCTTCAATTGAACCGTATTCGTTCAACACCAAGGCCATTTGCAACGGCGCTTGACGCAGTTGTTCCATCACCATCAAGACTTGTGCATTTTCATGCACCACTACAGGCTCACGGAGATGTTTTTCGAAATCGAGTACGCCCGTTTCAATATAGTCATTCATGACTTTATGAGTCAGTACCGCACCCGCGATATTGTCTAACTCGCCGTGTGCCACAATCAAACGTGAATGCGTGGTACTGAGTAATTGAGCACGAATCGCCTCAGGCGCTTCATCCAAGTCAATCCATTCTAGTTCAGGACGAGGTGTCATCACTGACTTCACTGGACGTTCAGATAAACCCAGTACCCCTTGTACCATGACACTGTGGTAAACCCCGTTGTCTTCATCAAAGACTTCATCAGCAAAAGCACGTGTTGCAAGCACATCTTCATTTTCATTTTGATTGTCTGCAACATTTTTCCCACCGAGCATACGCATCACCGCTGAGGCTGTGCGATAACGTAAGTCTGTGGTTGTCACCATTTTTTCCTGATTATGACGCATGGTTTGGTTCAAGAACTCAATCATGACAGAGAAACCAATGGCCGCGTATAAGTAACCTTTTGGAATATGGAAACCAAAGCCTTCGACCAAGAGCGAGAAACCGATCATCATCAAGAAACACAGGCACAGAATCACCACCGTTGGATGACGGTTCACGAAGTTCATCAGAGGCTTAGATGCCCACAGCATGATGCCGACAGCAATAATGACCGCAATCATCATGACTGACAGGTGTTTCACCATCCCGACAGCGGTAATCACGCTGTCGAGCGAGAACACAGCATCGAGCACCACAATCTGCACAATCACCATCCAAAACGTCGCATGCACAGGATTTTCTTCCTTGAGCATCGGCTTGTTTTCAAGACGTTCACGCAGTTCCATGGTGCCTTTAAATAGCAAGAACACCCCACCAAACAGTAAGATTAGGTCTCGACCGGAGAATGGATGGTCGAAAATATGGAACAGTGGATTGGTTAGAGTCACCACCCATGCAATTGAGGCCAGTAAGACCAATCGCATACACAGTGCAAGCAATAAGCCGACAATCCGTGCGGTATTACGCTGTTCTGGCGGTAATTTTTCCGCAAGAATCGCAATAAAAACCAGGTTATCGATACCTAAAACAATCTCAAGCACCACCAGTGTCAATAAACCCACCCATGCAGAAGGATCGGACATCCATTCAAAGATCATGGTTGTATCTCCTGAATGTTATTCACACGTGGATCATGCTGATTTGAAGATGATATGCATTGGACATGCGCAAACGCTTTTAATGGCGTTCTTTCTAATATTTTGATGTGTGCTGAGTGACAACAACCACTACCCATGACGGTTCTTTAGCTTGAAATGAAGTTTTAAGTATAGCAAGTTAAGGTAAAAATTCACCCTTTTTTACCAAAGTACAATCTCAGTATGGAAGAATTTAAACCCAGTGATGACATTAAATTGTCATATTTAGCTGCCAATGTAGTGTCATAAAAAATAACATGCTAAGGTAAAATTAAAACGTAATGAATAGCGGATTAAAAATGACAGAAAAACGTGGTAATCCTTCTCCTGCTACAACACAACCTTTAATCGCACTGTATTGCGGCTCCCGCTCTGGTAACAATCCAATTTATCAAGAAAAAGCCATCGCGTTGGCGCAAGGCTTGGCTGAACATGGTTTTGGTCTGGTCTATGGTGGCGCCAGTATTGGCCTGATGGGTCAAGTCGCTGACGCTGTGGTCGAACATGGCGGCGAAGCCGTTGGCGTGATTCCTGAGTTTATGTTGGATTATGAAATTGCACATAATCATTTGACTGAACTACACGTCGTGCGCAGTATGCATGAGCGTAAAGCCATGATGGCAGAACGTGCAAGTGCCTTTGTTGCCCTGCCCGGTGGTCTCGGTACATTCGAAGAAATTTTAGAAATCGCCACTTGGGGACAGTTGAATCAACACCAAAAGCCGATGATGCTTTATAACGTCAATGGCTTCTATGATGCACTGATTGCACAATTAGACCATGCGGTCGCTGAAGGTTTCTTGCCGCCGCAGCATCGTGCCAAACTGATCGTATGTAATTCTTCGAAGCAGATCTTTAGTGCACTGAAAAATTTAGATTGCCCGAAAAATTTCGTGGTCTAACTGTATTTTAGATGTCAAAAAGGGGAATAATGCATTCCCCTTTTTTATTGCTCGATGTCCTACTTCAAATCGAGATCGTGCCGACTTATCCCGACACCACACGATAGAACCATGGCAAGGTTGTCGCTAAGAAAATACTCATCAACAAACCAAGCATCAATTTCATCGCATCTTTGCTGACATTTCGTGAAGTTCGATATTTATTCACTTCATGTAAATGCATGGACATGGCAAATTCACGTCCTGCGAGTAAGCCCAAGAACACCCAAGTGGTACTCATTGGAATATTACTCCACTCTTTGAACACCAATAAAATCAAGGCATACATAAAGTCGATAATGGTTGCCGAGCGGATATCAGCCACACCCGTTTTGGTGTCGATAATGCCCTGAATCGCCCCACCACGTTGGTACAAAATGATCCCAAGCAGTACGATAAACACCACAATTGCAAAAATCAGGAACTCCAGCGGCACCTGACGAGGGACGTAGACAAAAATATTGGCCAAATCCTGAATCAGCCACTGACTCCATAAAAATGCCGTCGAAACCCACTGTAGTCCCACCCAAATATTCGAGGGTGTTTCATCACGTGTTTTACTGAAATAAACCGAGATGCCTTTAATCACAAAACGATAAACAATAATCGCGACAACAAAAGCTACCGCATAACCCATCATGGACTTGGTTAACATCGAGCCAAGACTACTCGGAGAGAAAATCGTTAACACTAAGAATGTGGTGCTGACCGGGATTCCGTAGCGAGTCAAAATGATCAGTAAGATCGGTGGCACAATATAGAGCCACGTGACCCCTTCTGCGGGAAATGGAATCGTTTCTAAACGACCATAAGATGCATCCCCCACGCCAGAACTGTACCAACCATAAACCAATACAATGGCTAGAATACTGCTGACATAGATCCACAACAGCCACCAAGGGCGATGCGCATTGGATGAAATAAAGGTTCCCAATGTCTGTGGCACATCATTACCGACAATAGAATAGGCCGCGAGACAGAAGCCTATGACCATCAGAATTTCGATTGTCATAAAAACAAAACACCTTTGCCATAAAGAAAAAGCCCTCCAATAAATGAAGGACTTGAGCGCATTATGACAGTTTATCTGGCGTTCATACAATTTCGTGCCGTGCTTTTCTCGACACTAAAATAAAAACCTCAAATAAAACAATTGCTTTAAACTTTAATTATTTCAATTTAATCTGATAAACCGCCGTGCTACCGCTCACTTCATTTCCAACCACCAACAAAGGTTGAGCATTAGGTGAATCTTTGGCCGCAATAAAAATCAGACCTTCGGGCCCTAAATCGCCTTGTTTAATCACATCAGTGCCGAAACTTGTAGTTTCATGTTTTCATTCGTCTTTTATTTAAATATGACCAAGTTATAAACATTAGTTTGCATAGAGATTAAACTTTCATTGCATTTTTCTTGCAATTTTTTGGCTCAATTATGCAAAGCTTTTACTACATCTGAATGGCAATATTCATTTAAACTGTTTAAAAATCTCAGCTTTATTGACTTATGAATAGCACGCCAACGCATCAGGCTTTACAACCCGAATTTAGACTTCTAGTGCTATTGGTCTCTATTGGCTTTTTTATGCAAGGGCTAGATACGACCATCGTCAATACCGCAATCCCTGCTATGGCGAGAAGTCTAGGTGAAGACCCACTTCAAATGCATAGTGTGGTCGTGGCCTATGTCTTGTCCGTTGCGGCGTGTATTCCCTTAAGTGGTTGGTTGGCCGATCGTTTTGGCGTACGAAATACGTATTTCACAGCCATTATTATTTTTACGTTAGCATCGCTAGGCTGCGGCATGGCCAATAGCCTGAATGAGCTGCTGGTTTATCGAGTAATTCAGGGCATAGGTGGCGCATTACTGCTACCTGTTGGGCGTTTGGCGATGCTCAAAGTGATTCCTCGGACACAGTTTTTATCGGCCATGAGTCTGATGAGCCTTGCCGGTTTGATTGGCCCCTTAATTGGCCCTACCCTTGGCGGTTGGATGGTGGAAGTCGCAACATGGCATTGGATCTTTTTAATTAACATTCCAATGGGACTGCTAGGGGTACTCATTACCTTTAAAGCCATGCCCAATGTGACCGAACCGAGCGTACAACGCTTCGACTTTATGGGTTTTGTCTTATTGGTCGTCGCCATGGTGGGGTTATCGTTAGGCATTGAAAACTTTGCCAGCCCGCATCTGCCGCTATGGTGGAGCCTGCTTTTAGTCGCAGCAGGCATCATCGCCAGTTTGATCTATGCCTTTCATGCACATACCCACGCCAATGCGCTGTTTCGCAGTAAATTATTTCAAAATCGGATCTATGCCATCGGCATTATCGGCAACTTCTTTGCCCGCCTTGGCGGCAATGCCATGCCATTTTTGATTCCCTTAATGCTACAAGTGGCTTTTGGCTTTGAGCCATTTATCACAGGTTTATTGATGATACCGACGGTACTCGGTTCATTGGCATCAAAACCGATTATTCGTCAAATTATTCAACGCTTTGGCTATCGTAAAGTGTTATTGGTAAATACTTTCTTGGTCGGTGCCTGTATTTGCAGTTTTGCACTCTCTACGGCTGAAACCCCCACTTGGTTACGTGCCTTACACTTTTTTATTTTTGGTATTTTAAACTCGCTGCAATTCGTTTCGATGAATACCTTAACCCTCAAAGATTTACCCCAACAAGATGCCAGCAGTGGCAACAGTTTCTTGTCGATGATTATGATGGTGTCGATGAGTATCGGTGTGGCTTTGGCTGGGACTTTAGTCAACGTGTTTACGGCCTATTATGGTGCTGCACAAATCGAAACAGCATTCCATAGCACCTTGATTTTACTCGGCTGTATTAACCTGATTACCGCAGCGATTTTTTGGCAGATTCCTAAACATGTGGATGTCTAAATCCGTGTCATCGGGCAAATCTATGACAGATCAGCCCTTAAAGGGTTATGATAAAAGAGATACTTGGATACATTTTCATGCCTAAAAAAGCCAAATCACGTACCACAAAAAGTTCACTCAAAAAATACAGCCCGATTATTGCACTCAGCGCTATCAGCGGCGTCTTGGTGGTGGCTGGATTAGGTTATTTAGCCGTGATGCCGCATCGCCCTGCATCTGCAGAAGAATATCCCGTCAAAGGCTTTGATGTTTCTCATCATCAAAAAGATATTCAATGGTCAAAAATTTCACCTAAAAAATACCAATTCGTTTATCTCAAAGCCACAGAAGGTGGCGATTTTAAAGATCGAAAATTTCAAGACAACTGGTTACAAGCACGGGAAAACGGCTTTTTAGTTGGGGCCTATCATTTTTACCGTCTGTGCCGTGATGGCAAGATTCAGGCGGAAAATTTTATTGCTTCCGTGCCGAAAAAAGCCGATGCCCTTCCCCCAGTGATTGATTTGGAATATGACACCAACTGCATTAACACCTACAGCAAAGAGCAGTTACTCAAAGAAATCACTTATATGCATGATCGCTTGCACCACCATTATGGCAAACAACCGATTTTTTATACCTCGAAGTCTTTTTATAATATTGTCTTAGCTGGCGAGTTTAAACAGACGCCGCTGTGGGTCCGTGAGTATAAAGGCCCACCCGATCTAAAAAACAATCCGAAATGGCTGATTTGGCAACATACCAATCAAGGACAAATTCAAGGTATCTCGACCACTGTCGATTTAAATGTATTTTCAGGTGATGCCAAGGCATGGACTGATTTTTTAGACAAAAATGGCGTTTCCCCGATCAAACCCCGTTGATTTATTCACCGACTCAGGACAACATCGAACAAAATAATCCATGAAAACTGAGTCGCAGGATGCGTATTTTAAAAACTTTTCTTATTATATAGGACTTACGCACTATTATTTAAAGATTCTCTGTGGTAGCAGATGATTTTTATCGAGAATAAAGTCATCAATGAAGCTTTTGATAATTGGTCTAAATAATTTCTTCTGCCAACGATATACATTTTCAAAGATCCGCTCAAACTGGTTCTTTTGTATCTCAACGTAGGCCATCAAGGCTGAAAAAATATGATTCAAAATCAGTTTAGATCGTCTTACCTGAAACTTTTCAATATGACAAACCTGTTTA